>JASFLD010000228.1:0-7045 GCA_050118275.1 Gemmatimonadales bacterium | reverse complement strand
TGGCGGGGTTGCCGATCGACAAAGTGGAGCCGACCCCGTTTCAGCGCGACTTGTCGGAGGCGCACACCAAACGTCTGTCCGAGGCGATCGACAAGCTGGACCGTTACCTCGATCCGGTGGTCGCGGTCCGTACGCAGGAAGGAAAGTACTGGACGCCGAACGGCCGCCATCGTTTAGAGGCGACGCGGCGGCTGGGCGGCAAGTCGATCGTGGCGCTGGTGGTCCCCGAGCTGGAGGTCGCCTACCGGATCCTGGCGTTGAACACGGAGAAGGCGCACAACGTCAGGGAACGGGCGCTGGAGGTGGCGCGCCTGGCGCAGGGGCTGGCGGAACTGGACGATCGGGCCGAGCGCGAGTTCGCCGCCGAGTTCGAGGAGCCGGCGCTGGTGACGCTGGGCTTGTGCTATCAGCAGCGTGGGAAGTTCTCGGGTGGTGTCTACCACAGCGTGCTCAAGCGGGTCGAGAAGTTTTCGGGCTCGAGGCTGTCGAAGGCGTTGGAGACGCGTCGCGCCCGGGCCGAGCGACTGCTGGAGGTGGACGATGCGGTGAACGCGGCGGTGAAGCAGCTGAAGGAGCAGAAGTTCGAGAGCCCTTACCTGAAGGCGTTCGTCGTGGCGCGGATCAATCCGCTGCGCTTCAAGGGAAAGGCAGCGTTGGACGTGGACGAGGCTATCGAGAAGATGCTGGCCTCGGCCAAGCGGTTCGATGCCGGGAAGGTGCACGCCGATCAGTTGAGCCGCGCTTCGGGCCCGCCGGAGGAGTGAGGCCGCTACTCAGCGGCCGGGAGGGAAGACAGCTGTCGAGAGGCCGGTGAGTGTTGACCAACGGACATTGAGCCCGGAACCCTGGAGTGTCCGTTGGATTCTGAACGGGTGAAAGCTCGACACGCGGCCATGACTCGGTGCCGCGGGATAGGTACTCTGCCATTCCAGGGCAAACCTCATTGTCACACCCTGCACCGATATTTCAGGCAGCCGCGGGCATCCCGGCCGCGCGGTGCACACGTGTCACCAGGAGGAGCGCCCGATGCAGACGCACTGTAAGGTTTCCACGAGTTTTCTCACCAGCCAGAACGCGCACCGCGTTGGTGTGCTCGTCAGCGTCGCGGGCGAGCGGCCGGTCCGCCGGGCCCCGATCAACGTGGCGCTCGTGCTGGACCGGTCCGGCTCGATGCACGGCGAGCCGCTCTACGCGGCGCGGGAGGCGGCGATCCGGTTCACCCGCTTCCTCACGCCCGAGGACCGGCTGAGCGTGGTCGCGTTCGACGACACCATCGAGACCGTCTACGGGCCGGCGCCGGGAGCGGACCCGGTTGTCGAGGACGCGATCCGCCGGTTGGACACCCGCGGGACCACGAACCTCTCCGGCGGTTGGTTGAAGGGCCGCGAGCACGTGCTGGCCGGTCTCGGCGAGGGCGTGAACCGGGTCGTGCTGCTGACCGACGGCTGCGCCAACGAGGGGATCACCGACGCCGACCAGCTGAGCGGGCTGGCCCGCGGCGCTCTGGGTGATGGGGTCAGCACGACCTGCATCGGCTTCGGCGCCCACTTCAGCGAGGACCTGCTGACCGACATGGCCGCGGCCGGCGGCGGCAACTACTGGTACGTCGAGCGCCACGACCAGATGGGCGGAATCTTCGACGAGGAGATCGAGGGGCTGGTGGCGCTGGCGGCGCAGAACCTGGAGGTCGAGGTCACCGTGGGCGATCCGCATGTCGCCGGCGTCAGCTTCCCACAGGGCTATCGCGTACAGCGCCTGGGCCAGCGGGGCTACCGGCTGCTGCTGGGCGATCTGTACGCGACGGCGCCGCGCCAGCTGGGCGTGGTCTTCCTTGTCGAGGACATCGACGAGTTGGGCGAGACGCGGCTGGGCGAAGTGAAGCTGACGGCGGACCACCTCGTGTCGGAGGGGATCGAGCACCGGGTGACAACGCTGCCGGTCATGGCCAACCTGGACGGCGCCGACCACGTCGAGCCCGAGGTCGAGCGCACGCTGCTCCGATTCGCGGCGGCGAAGGCGCGGGAGGAGGCGGTCGAGCGAGCCGACCGGGGGCAGTTCGAACAGGCCGCCGCCGTGCTGCGGGAGGCGCAGCAGAACCTGGCCGGCTACAAGGATGATCCCGTCGTCGCCGAGGAGATGGAGGATTTGGCGGCGGAGGCGGACCGCTTGGCGGCGCACAGCTATGACGCCAGCGATCGCAAATACCACCTGGCCCGGGGACACGGCGTCAGGGAGTCGCGACCTGGCTACGTCGACAAGGTCTCGCGTCGCAAGCGGAAACGCTGAGGTTGATCGGTGGCCTGTCACATCTGTCCGGCCCGAGTCGTTGTTCAATGAGAGAGCGGATTCATCTGGCTAGTGAAGTGAATCAGGGAGGACGATGAGACGAAGCAGCCTGCCGATCCTATTGCTCGCTTTGGTTGTCCCGGCATGTGACGATGACAATGACGGAGGCACGCAGCCACCGGACTTCGCCGCCGGGCCCGTCACACAGGCCTTTCTGGAGGAGCTGGTGCAGAATCTGGCGTACGACGCCCAGTGGGTCTTCACGCGCTCATACGACGATTCCCGGGGTTTCGCGTATTCGCTGATCGGGATCGACGATGGATACGTTGGCGCGGTCACGCTGGCGCCGAATCTATCGCCGGGAGATTAGCAGCCGTTCTGTTCTTTCGCCGACGACGAGAACAGCGGGCCGCCGCCGCCATTCTGAGAAGAAGGTGGGGGTAAGCGGTGAGGAGGGTTGTCCCGGTCGATCCAGGCGAAGACCGAGATGCCGCCCTGGTGCCACGCCTGCACCATCACGTCGCGTCCGGGGATCGGGATCAGCGAGCCGTTGTGGGCGAAGCAGTTCTCCAGAGGGGTCTGCGTGACCGGCGGCCTGTAGTAGCTGTGGAATCGCATCTGCCGTTTCTCGACGGTAAAGATCGCGTCGGCGCCCCACTGACGGGGGTAATCAGATTCAGCTCACCACTGGACGCGGGGATGGGTAACTTGCCCCGCGGCCGCGGGCACCACGTACGGGACTGAAGTCAAGCGGAAATACCACGCCATCCTGAGCGAGCACGTTCTTCCGGCGGTGGATGATGGCCCGGCGCCGGTCCCGGGAGGGAGACGACGGTGCTGTCAAGACTGGCTCCGCCGCCAGGGGACTTCGCGGCGTTCGACGGTGTGGCTTCGGCTGCGGGCTTTCTCCGGCCGGTAGCGTTCGAACTCGGCAAGCCTGCGCGTCAGGCCGGCCGGTTCGCCCGCGCCTCTAGACTCGCGGCAAGAACTGTTGTATGGTGCGTGTTATACACAGCCCACCTCGTGTACCCTCTCGGCCTCGCCATGTCGCCGCCGACCCCAAGCTGGCGACTTGACCCGCATGTGGTCGCGGCAGCGGAGGTGTCTCATGCGCTCACCTTCGGAAGGGACGCTGGGCGACGCGCTCCAGCTCCACGGCATTCCACGACGCACCTTTCTCGAGTTTTGCTCCTTGATGGCCGCGACGCTGGCCTTGCCGACACGCCTCGCGGGTAAGATCGCGCAGGCGCTGGAGACGGCCGAGCGTCCGGTGCTCGTCTGGCTCGAGTTCCAGGACTGTGCCGGCAACTCCGAGTCCATGCTGCGCACCGCTCATCCAACCGTCGCGGAGTTCGTGCTCGATCTCTTCTCGTGGGAGTACCACGAGCTGATCATGGCGGGCGCCGGCGACCAGGCTGAGGAAGTTCTCCAGCGTGTCGTCAAAGATCACGCCGGCAAGTTCATCGCCGTTGTGGAAGGAGCGATCCCCACAGCGGATGGCGGCGTCTACTGCACGATCAACGGCCGAACGGCGCTCGACATCGTGCGGGAGGTGTGCCCGGCCGCCGCCGCCACGATCGCCGTCGGCGCCTGCGCCTGGGACGGCGGCCTGGTTAGGGCGGCGCCCAACCCAACGGGCGCTGTGGGCGTGCAGGAGGCGGTCTCGGGGATTCGCGTTGTCAATATAGGCGGGTGCCCACACAACCCGGTCAACACGGCAGCCGTTTTGACGCACTACCTGACCTTCGGGCATATGCCGGCGCTGGATCGGTACAACCGCCCGCTATTCGCGTACGGCCAGCTCATCCACGACCAGTGCGAGCGGCGCACCCACTACGACAACGGACAGTACGTGGAGGAGTGGGGAGATGAAGGCGACCGCAAGGGCTGGTGCCTGTACAAGATGGGGTGCAAAGGGCCGCAGACGCACTTCAACTGTCCCAGCGTGCGTTGGAACGAGCAGACCAGCTGGCCGGTGAAGGCCGGGCACGGCTGCATCGGCTGCGCCTCGCACCGCTTCTGGGATACCAAGTCCCCGTTCTACCAGCGTCTCCCCGCGGTGCCGGGGTTCGCCTGGAACACCACGGCGGGAGACATAGGTGCGGCCCTGGTCGCGATCACCGCCGCCGCCACGGGTGCCCACGCTGTGGCCAGCGTGGCGCGAAGCACGCTGCGCCGGGAGGAACCGGAGGGGGAAGAAACCGACCAAGCAACACCACCTGAGCGCGGGGGAGAGTGAGATGGCCAGAATAAAGATCGACCCGCTCACCCGCATCGAGGGCCATTTGCGAATCGAGGCGGAGGTCGACGGAGGCCGGGTATCACGAGCCTGGAGCTCCGGCACCATGTTCCGTGGGATCGAGAAGATCGTCGAGCAGCGAGACCCTCGCGAGGCCTGGATCTGGACGCAGCGCATCTGCGGCGTCTGCACCACCGTCCACGCGTTCGCGTCGATACGAGCTGTGGAAGATGCACTGGGGATCCAGGTGCCGGAGAACGCTCGGATCATCCGTAACCTGATCGCCGGCACCCAGTTGGTGCAGGACCACGTGATCCACTTCTATCATCTCCAGGCGCTCGACTGGGTCGATGTGACTTCCGCACTGAGGGCCGATCCAGCCGAGACGGCTCGCCTGGCGAACTCGCTGTCGGACTGGCCGATGTCGGGAACCAGCTATTTCCGCTCGGTGCAGCAAAAGGTCCAGGCGCTGGTGAACAGCGGCCAACTCAGCCTATTCGCGAGCGGCTATTGGGGACATCCGGCTTATCGTCTGCCACCGGCCGTGAACCTGCTGGCCGTCGCTCACTACCTCGAGGCGCTGAACTGGCAGCGGGACATCATCCGCATCCACGCCACACTGGGAGGCAAGAATCCTCATCTACAGACTTTCTTGGTGGGCGGTGTGGCCACATCGATGGACCCGGATCAGCCGACGGCGACGCTCAACCCCGAGCGACTCGATTTCCTCGGCCAGATCATCGAGTCCATTCCAGCGTTCGTGAACCAGGTCTACGTTCCCGACGTGCTGGCCGTGGCCGGTTTCTACCGGGATTGGCTGGGGCACGGCGAGGGCACGCACAACTTCCTCTCCTACGGTGCGTTCCCCGAGAGCAACGTCCGGGATCCCTCGCGTTATTTCCTACCTCCGGGCTTCATAGTGGACCGTGATCTCGGGAATGTGTCCCCGGTCTCGATGGACAAGGTCACCGAGTACGTGACGCACTCCTGGTATCGCTACGAGCAGGGTGATGATGTAGCTCTGAATCCCTACGACGGCGAGACTCAACCCAACTACACCGGTCCGAGGCCGCCCTTCGAATTCCTCGACACCGACGCGAAGTACTCGTGGTTGAAGGCTCCACGGTACGAGGATAGGCCGATGGAGGTGGGTCCGTTGGCTCGTATGCTCATCGCCTACGCGTCCGGCCATGAACAGGTGAAGCAAGCCGTAGACTCGGCGCTTTCCCAGCTGGGCGTGCCGGCGACCGCGCTCTTCTCGACACTGGGGCGCATCGCGGCGCGGGCGATCGAGACGAAAGTGGTGGCCGCGCAGCTGAGCGTCTGGCTTGGACAGCTGCGGGACAACCTCGAACGTGGGGAACTGGAGGTGCACGCCGGCGAGATGTGGGACCCCAAGACTTGGCCGAACGTGGCCCGCGGGGTCGGGACGATGGAAGCCCCTCGAGGCTCGCTCGCCCACTGGGTCCAGATCGAGGATAGGCGGATCAAGAGGTACCAGGCCGTGGTTCCGTCGACGTGGAACGGAAGTCCGAGGGATGCGAAGGGACAGCCGGGTCCGTACGAAGCCGCATTGACCGGCACGCCCGTCGCTGACCAGGCGCGACCGCTGGAGATTCTGCGCACGGTGCACTCGTTCGACCCATGCCTGGCCTGCGCAGTCCACGTCCTCGACCCTCGTGGCGGCCCAGCGATTCAGGTGAGCGTGAGGAGGTGACGATGGCAACGACAGCGCGCTCGCTTCGCTCGCGCCCGCTGCCCGGTACGCCCGAGTCAGAACTGGTGCGAGACTACGTCTGGGAGCTGCCCGTCCGCATCTCCCACTGGCTGATTTTCTTCGCCGTGGCCGTGCTCGCCTTCACCGGCTACTACATGCATCGACCGTTCCTGGCCATTAGCGGCGACGAAACATTCACGATGGCGAAGATGCGCTTCTACCACATCATCGCCGGGTTCGTGTTCAGTATGGCGTTTGTGCTCCGTATCTACTGGATGTTCGGCGGTAATCGCTGCGCTCGCTGGAGCGCGTTCATCCCGTTCCGCAAGAGGCAATGGAGCGGGATAGGGCATATGGTCAAGTACTACACCTTCCTGGAGTGGTCTCCCACTCACCAGGTCGGGCATAACGCGCTGGCGGCGGCAACCTACACCTTGCTGTTCGGTGTGATGTTCATCCAGATCATCACCGGTTTCGTGCTGTTGAACCAGGTGTTCGACAGCGGGTTGCTGCACTTCCTCTTCGGATGGATAGGCGGACTGATCGACATCCAGTACCTGCGCCTGATGCACTTCTCCGTCATGTGGATCTTCTTCGTCTTCGTGATCCATCACGTCTACTCTGCCGTGTTGGTCTCGACGGAAGAAAAGAACGCCCTGATGGAGAGCATCTTCACCGGCTACAAGTTCGTGCCGCGCTGGGACCTGACGGACGACGAAGCCCCCTGCCCAGATCCAAGCAGGCGGCACCCGGTGCCACCCGAATCGAGCTGAGCCCCGGCCTGGACCTGCGCCCGGCCCAGA
>JASFLD010000227.1:0-7046 GCA_050118275.1 Gemmatimonadales bacterium | reverse complement strand
CAGTTCTTCGAAAAAACTCTCCACGACAATGATCGCACCAGGATCAGCACGCTCCTCGCTGACTGGTCGCACCATCAGGAACCGGCCGTCGGCTGCCACGTCCCAGGGGGTATACAAGTTCAGGGGCCCGATCAGTACTTCACGAGGAAGGCGAAACAACTCGTCCGGTTCCCCCAACTGAAGGGTCGGGCCCGCGGTGACGCGCCGTCCCATCATGACGTTGTCATCACTCAGCCAGAACAGCTCTCGTCCGTCCTTCGACCACAGCGGTCCCCTGCCGCCGCTCTGAGACACCTGCCACTTGCCGGCATCAGTGTCTGGGAAGGGGCGAATGAACACTTCGTAACGCCCGGTTTCGTCCGATTGATATGCGAGCCATCGTCCGTCGGGGGAGGGCATGATGGCATTTTCGTCGAAGGGGGTGACGATCACGGGAACCGCCGACGTATCAACACCCGGCCGGTACCCAATAATGTCACGGCCCCCTCGACCGGGTACCTGGGTACCCGTCCGGAGGAGCAGCCACTCCCTCCCGGGGTGCCAGACACCCTCTGCCAGCGAACCCGGATAGAGGAGTGAATCCATGCCCGTTCCGTCCGCTGGACGCTGATACAGTCCCGCCACGTCGCGCCCGTCTGCGATAAAGGTCAGCGCCCGGCCATCCGGCGTCCACCGGGGCCGATACTCAGGCGTCGGGTCGAACGTGACCCTGGAGAGTGGGCCGCGCGGAAGCGTTTTCACCCAGATATCGTCACCGCTCTCCGTGTGCCGGCTGATCGCCAGGCGGGAGTCGTCCGGTGACAGCGCCCAACTCATGCCGCCAAATGCTACCCGTGGATCGAAAACGAAACTGGAATCCAGCAGGGTGGCGCGGCCGGTCCGGTCAACCCAGATCGCGGTGAACAGGGCGCGGGCCCGCCCGCCACCGCTGCGCATCACCATCGTGCCGGAGCGGGACAGCCGGAAGTCTCGACTTCCAGTCCCAGGCCCGACACCGTCCACCAGCAGCACCGGAGCTCCGAGTACGCGCATCGCGTCCGGATCAAAACGAACGGCGTACAGTCGATCATCCACCAGGTAGACGAGATGCCCGGTCTCGGCGTACTGTGCCCAGCGCCCCGGGACCAGGTCGTGTTCCGTGCCGTCTCGAAGATCGATCGCCCTCAGCGCACAGGCATCGTTCGATGTTGCGGTTGCCGTGGTTGGCAATCCACACCGCGATACCAGAACGCCGCGCGCAGCCGGCAGTGCCCCCGTGACGGTGGACGACAACCGTTCGTCCGCGAACACGAGCGCCGGCTCGCCTCCGTCCGAGGGAATCCGGGCCCACCCACCCAGGCTTCCGCTGTGGTACACGATGGACCCGTCGTCGAGCCACACGGGATCCAGAGTTGAAGTGGTTGCGGCGGGCGCCAGCGTGACGGCAGCGCCGCCGATCGTGGGCAGCCGGGTGAGGCCGTTCGATCCGGTCGCGATGATCCACTCCCCATCTGGCGAGAGGTCAAAAAACGTCACGCCCTCACCGCCGGGAATCCGCTCGGGTTCGGCCCGATCGCGTCGCTTCAGCCAGAGCGCCATGGTTCGGTCGGGGTTCTGCCCCACATACACCAGGAACGACCCGTCCGGCGCCTCGAGAGGGACCCCTGAAAACGGGAATGGAGGGTCCGCGCCCGGGAACGCGAGTGCGTACCGGGTGACGGCACCGTGAGGCGCGGGTCGCAGCCATCCCCAAACGGTCGTCAGCAGGAACAACACCGCCGCGGCGGCGGCGGCCGTGGCGAGACGCTTCCACCCGTTGACCGTGGGGGCACCGTCTCGCGCACCGGCCGCCGTCATGATGGTGAATGCGGGGTCCGTCAGGGCCTCGGCGAACCTGGCGGCGCTCTCGAAACGATCCGCCGGGAGTTTCTCGAGTGAGCGAGAGACCGCCGCCGCCACATTCGGTGGGACGGACTTGCGGAGCTGGGTGACCGGCTTGGGCGTCTCCGTCACGATCTGCATGATGATCTGCTGGGCCGAGGCGCCGAGGTGGGGCGGTTGTCCGGTGAGCATCTCGTAGAGCACGCTGCCGAGTGAGTAGATGTCGCTCCGGCTCGTCACGTCCTTGTCCGCCGTCGCCTGCTCGGGACTCATGTAGTGCGGGGTGCCGAGACTCATTCCCGTCTCGGTCATCCGCCCGCCGGCCGCGGCCGAGACCGCCAGCGCGATCCCGAAGTCCATCACCATCGGCCGCCCGTCGTGCAGCAGAATGTTTTCGGGCTTGATGTCGCGATGGATCACGCCGCTGCGGTGCGCGTAGTCGAGTGCGTCCGCCACCTCAGTCGTGATCTTCACCGCTTCCTCGATCCCGAACTGCGTCTCCCGATTCAGCTTCTCGCGGATCGTCTCACCCTGGACATAGGGCATGACGTAGTACAGGAACCCGCCCGCCTCACCGGAGTCGAACAGCGGGAGAATGTGGGGGTGCTGGAGACTGGCGGTGGTGGTGATCTCCTGGACGAACCGCTCGGCACCGAGCACGGCGGCGAGCTCCGGCCGCAGAACCTTGATGGCGACCTTGCGCTGGTGCTTGAGATCTTGGGCGAGATACACGGTGGCCATGCCGCCTTGGCCCAGCTCGCGCTCGATGCGGTACCGGCCAGCCAAGGCCGCCTTGAGCTTCTCGAACTGTTCAGCCACGGTAGGAACCTCCAACGTCCAACGTCCACCATTCAACGTCCAAGGGTAATGTCGAACCCTGATCGTCGCGCGTCGAGCGTTGAACGTTGATCACAAGGCTTCTCATCGATTCGCCTCGTCCACCGCTCGTTTCATCCGTTCCACCCAACCCGGCGTGACCCGAAGGTAGGAGGCCGGCTTGTCGATTGCGCCCTGCAGATAGATGAGGCCCCCACCCGGCGCCGGCGCGAACGACGGTCCATTGGCGTCTCGAAACCCCGGCGCGTCGGCCCACCAGCCTCGATTGCGGACCGGCGGATTCGCGGCGGGATCGACCGTCACGCGCTCGATCCGGGTCCGTGATCCGTCCGTGATCGGCACACCCAGTTCGAACGCCGACAGCCACTGAAAGTCCTCCACATTGCCGGCAGCCGCCAGGAAACGGCGGCCGTCGCGCGGGAGGGGCTCGATCCAGGCCTCGGTGTAGGCTCTGTTGGCATACGCGATCCACCGCCCGTCGGCCGACGGAAAGAGGAACCCGGTGTCCGAGAAGAGCGAGTCGAAGGAGACGGGCCGGCGGTCGAGTCGCAGCACCAGCGCGGCGTTCGGCTCCCAACGGACGCCAAAAAGTCGGTCGTCGGGCATCCACTGCATCGCTTCGAAGCGCGGATGGTACACCAGGAACTCCGGCGCACCGGGCCGGTCCGGTGAGCCGACGAAGATCGAGTCGCTGTCACCGAACGCCAACCGGTCGCCATCCGGACTCCATACCGGGTGCGTGATGGCCGGCCCCCGAATCCAGGTCTGGTATCGGCCCGACGAGAGGTCGTAGATCCTGAGCTCCATGCCTTCGAGCCCCTCGACCACCGCGGCGAGGCGGCCCCCGTCGGGACTGTACTCGTAGGTGAGGAAAGCCTCTCTGCCGACTGGCAGCGTGTCGATTCCCGCCTCGGTGACGTGAACCAGGTGCCCGACCGACCGGTTGTCCCCCTGGGCGTACACCAGGGTACCGGACGCGGCGATGACGTAGCTCGCCGTCCCGGTGAAATTGGCGAGTCCGAGTCCGCTCGCCGTCCGCACGGCCCGCCCCACCCGACCGGTCTCGAGGTCCACCGGCGCCGCGAGCAGATCACCGCCGATGGAGGCCCAGGTCAAATAGCGCCCCTCGACGACGCGGAAAGAAGAACCGAACACCCGGCTGCTGTCCTCCGCGAGCCAGAGTGGCCGCTCGGAAGCGGTGTCGCCGATCGCGACCCGGTAGCCCCATTTGACCCCTCCCCCGCCACAGAGCAGGCCGTCTCCTCCCGGAATCAGCGCCTGGCTTTCGCAGTACCGGATCGGGACCGACGAGACCGGTCCTCGCTCGGGATCCATCCAGCGGGCCACATAGCCGCCGCTGTCGAAGGCCAGGATCCGTTCCTCGGTGGGCCATTGCAGCCTCCGCAGGAATCCGACGCCGCGGCCGATCGCGGTGGCGGTGCCGCCTTCGACGGGGATGACCTCGACGGTCCATCCGCCGTCCGTCTGGCGGAGGAACGCGATGCGGTTGCCGTCGGGCGAGATCGCCGGCTGGGATCCGTCGTCGGTGCCGGCGATCCGCCGTACGGTGGCATCGAGCAGCGAGCGATACCAGAGCTCGCTCCGGCCCTGCCGCGCCGTTTCGTACACTACGTAGTCGCCGGCCGGCGAGACGGCGAAACCGACGTCCTGGGACGCCGGCACCATGCCGGCCGAGTCAGGGAGGCCGACGTCGTACTCCAGGGGACCGCTCGCTCGCTCCGACCGGGCGAGGAGCGAGGCCAGCACGGCTCCGAGGGCGATCCCGACCGCGGCCGTGGCGAGGATCCGGGGATCACGCCACCAGGGACGCCCCGGCCCCCGAGCGGCGGCGGTTCCGGGTGAGGTCGCAGTGGCAAACACCGGATTCGTGAGCGCCTCGGCGAAGGCTTTGGCGCTGTCGAACCGGTCCGCCGGCAGCTTCTCCAGCGCCTTCGCCACCGCCGCCGCCACGTTAGGCGGCACGGCCTTCCGCATCCGCGTGACCGGCGCCGCCTCCTCCGTCACAATCTTCATGATGATCTGCTGCGCCGAGCTCCCCACGTGCGGCGGGTCTCCGGTGAGCATCTCATAGAGGACCACTGCCAGCGAGTAGATGTCCGACCGATGGGTGAGATCCTTCTCCGCCGTCGCCTGTTCGGGACTCATGTAGTGGGGTGTGCCGAGGCTGAGGCCGGTCTCCGTCATCCGCCCGCCTGCCGCCGCGCTCACCGCCAGCGCGATCCCGAAGTCCGCCACCATCGGCCGCCCATCGTGCAGCAGGATGTTCTCCGGCTTGATGTCCCGATGGATTACACCCTGGCGGTGCGCGTAGTCCAGCGCGTCCGCCACCTCGGTCGTGATCTTCACCGCTTCGTCGATGCCGAGCTGCGTCTCGCGGTTCAGCTTGTCGCGCAGCGTCTCGCCCTCTATGTAGGGCATCACGTAGTAGAGGAAGCCGCCGGCCTGACCCGAGTCGAACAGCGGCAGGATGTGCGGATGCTGGAGACCGGCTGTCGTCTTGATCTCTTGCACGAACCGGTCGGCGCCCAGGACGGCGGCGAGCTCGGGCTTCAGCACCTTTACCGCGACCTTGCGGTCGTGCCTGAGATCTTGGGCGAGGTAGACGGTGGCCATACCGCCCTGGCCGATCTCCTGCTCAATGCGGTAGCGGTCAGCGAGGACGCTCGTCAGGCGCTCGGCGAATTCGCTCATACCTGCGACCCGGCCATCGTGAATTCGGTGTTCAAGGGCGCCGCCTTCGACCACCTTCGGCCACCCGCTGCCGAAACTCGGTAGTCCAGTTGGGGGACACCACAATCTTGAAGTCTTCCTGCTCCGGCAGAATCGCAAGCACCCGCTGACCATCGACTGCCACGTCGTAGTCGGCCAGGATGCCGGCTGCAGCGAAGGCCGCGTCGGCAAGTATGGTGTCGCGAGCCAGCAGGCCGAACGTCGGTGCGAGAGACACCTGTGCCGCCATGAGGACGGAACCCGCGCGGTAGTAGAGCCGCCGGCCGTCACGGGCCCAGATTGGCTCGCTCCCGCCGTCCACCGAGATCTGGATCTTGGAACTGGGCTCCGGGAACGATCGGACGAACACTTCATCCCGTCCGGACTCGTCCGTCACGACCGCCACCCATCGCCCGTCCGGAGAAAATCGGGGGTTGAACTCCGATGCGTCGGTGTTGAGATAGGGCTCGGCGACTCGCTCGGAATCCAGCGCCACGCGAAACACGTCCCAGGACTCGCGAAGTGAGTTCACCAGGAGCCATCGGCCATCGGGGGACATCGTAGCGAAAGGCGTCAGGTACGGGTTCGCGAACAGTCGCTCCGCTGGGGTGCCACCCGAGGCGAGCTGCGACCAGACGGTCCCGCGCTCCTCCTCGCCCGTCGCGGCGAACACGATGCGCGACCCGTCGGGGCTCCACTCGGCCGATGTGACCGTCCCGGCCGATGTGAAGCGCGAGAACGTGCCGAGCATCCGGTCGAAGATCCATACGTCGCTCCGCCGGTCCTGCGATACCACGACGGCGATGCGGCGCTCGTCAGGCGACACGCGTGGGAAGGACAGAACGCGGGCATCTGACTGCACCAGTTCCGCGCTGCCGTCGGCTCGAATCCATGCCAGCCTGCCACTCCCCTCTCCTTCGGATGTCACCATGGCTCCGCCGCGAGAGATGAAGATACCCGAGTTGCCATTGTTGGCGGCCGAGACCTGTACGGGGTCGTGCACCGGGGTCGGCTGCCCTGCTACTGCGCGACGGCGAGCGTCCACCGCCACGGCCATCACGGCGCCGTCGGCCTGCACGTAGACCAGCATTCCGTCGAGCACCGCCAGAGGCCGGATGCCGTTGATGCCCAGCGATGTGACGCGGCCGTCCCCGAGCGACGTCATAGCCAGGCGGGCCGCGGCCAGACTCCCGGACCAGATCGTGAAGACGATCGTTTCTCCATCAGGTAGAGCGATGGGCCACAGGTGGTTGCGATCACCCTTCGCCGTATCCGGCTCTGTCACGACCCTGGGCTCCCCACCGGCCGCGCTGACAACCGATAGCCCCGCGAACCGACCCTGAGCGCCAAGGACGATGTCGTCGTTAACGGTCCAGTCGGCCCCATTGGCGCCGCTGGCGTCGGCAATCGTCACTGGAGCACTGCCATCGAGGCGGACCTTGCGTTCCTTGCCGCCCATCTCGAAGGCGAGCCACGCACCGTCGGGCGAGAAATATGGCTGGTATCCGCCCGCCGTACCGGGGATTGGGCGGGCCACCAGTTGATCCGTCCGCAGCGCGTACAGCATCGAGCCCCCCACTCCCTGCGCGACGCTGTAGACGACCGTGCTCCCGTCGGGA
>JASFLD010000226.1:0-7049 GCA_050118275.1 Gemmatimonadales bacterium | reverse complement strand
CCGGGTGCGGCTAGACATCAGGAACGAGCGGCTCATACCGACCATCACCGTGCGGGCGCGCGATAACCACGTTGTGCGTCCGGACCTGCTGACGGTGGAGGGCGACGTGGAGATCGTCGCCGCCGGCTGGGTGCCCAACAAGTTCCGGCCCGGCCCCACCGAGATGATCGACCAGGCGGAGCTGGACCGCATCATCATCCGCAGCGGACACCCGGGCCGCACCACCCGGACCATAGAGTACCTGGTCCGCGGCTCCGGGTCGATGAAGGTCACCTACTCGGCGGTGAAGGGAGGCACGGTCTCGACCGCGATAGCGCTGCGCTGAGGCGAGGGGCGCGGCCCTCTCGGACGGCGTGCATCGCGTACGATCGGCCGGAGAGCGCCGGTCTTCCGCAGCCCGAGCAGCGGTGTGACATGGATCTCGGCTGGATGGTAGGAGGGCTGGGGGGCGCTGCGGGGCGGGGATCGGCGAGAATCCCATTCGCGGAGTTCTAGACGGACTGAAGCGTAGAAACTGGCGGGCCCCTCCTCCAGAATGCAAGGGGAAAGTCTCCTTCCATGACCTGCCGCTGACGGTGTTGCTTGTTGAAGGCGGCCTCCGAGACTAGAATTATCGACGATCAGTACTCGTGCGGGAGGCCCGATGCCGGAAAGCCAGAGTCGCGAGAGCTTCTGGGCGAGGGTAAAGAAATCGCGTATCGCCCAGGTCCTCATCGCCTACCTCGCCGTCTCCTGGGGAATACTCCAGGTGACGGAGATTCTGCAGCAAGCGTTTTCTCTTCCCCAGTGGGTCCTCCCGCTCACCGTCATCCTGCTGGCCGTCGGGCTGGTGATCATCGCTGCCACCGCGTGGGTGCAGTCTCATCCGCTGACAGCGGAGCGTGCGGCCCGTGACGAAGTGCCGGAGGCGTGGGAACTGCAGCCGGGCGAGGTCTCCCAGGCGATCGCCCGGGGACGGCTGCCCCATCTGACCTGGGCGCGGTCGCTGCTGGGTGGTGTCGTGGCTTTTGCCCTGCTGTTCGGGTTCGCCGGTCTCTACGTCGTCATCAAGGATCGCGGCCGCAGCTTCGCGCCGACCGAGGCGATCGCCAACGACGCCGGCGTGGGGGTCGCGGTTCTGCCGTTCAGCGTCAGCGGTGGCCAGCTGGAGGAGTGGCGCGAGGGGATGGTCAACCTGCTGTCCACCAACCTGGACGGTGTAGCGGGTCTGCGGGCGATCAGCGGCCGGACCGTATTGGCCCGCTGGGACGAGCTGGTGGGGGAGGCGGGCCGGGTGGACGATGCGAGGAGCCTGCAGGTAGCCGGCGCGACCGGCGCCCGCTACGCGCTGTTGGGCTCGGCTGTGGGGATCGGGCCTAGCGTCCGGCTGACCGCCGACGTCCACGATGTCGAGACGGGGAAGACGCTGGGTCGGGCCAGCGTGGAAGGGTCGCCGGACAGCGTGCTGACGCTGGTCGACCGGCTGTCGATCGAGGTGATCCGATCGATCATGGGTGGCCGCGAGGGCGCGCAGCATGCATTCAACCTGGCCAGCATCACCACCACCTCGGTCCCGGCGCTGAAGTCCTTCCTCGAGGGTGAAGCGGTGTACCGCCAGGCGAACTACGAAGCGGCGATCGCCGCCTTCGAGCGGGCGGTCCAGCTCGACTCGACCTTCGCCCTGGCCTTCTATCGGCTGTCGGACGCCTACGGCTGGAAGGAGAACACCAACTCCCCGCTCACCGTCCAGAACCGCCAGCGGGCGGTGGAGCTGGTCGATCGACTGCCCGAACGCCAGGCATTGCTGGTTCGCGCGCATGCCGCCAGCGGCACCTATAGAGCGGTGGGGCTCGCTGAGGAGGCGGTGCGTCGCTATCCCGACGAGCCCGAGGCCTGGTACGCCTTGGGCGAGGTGCGCTACCACCAGACGGCGCAGTCGCTGGCCAGCTGGGAAGAGGCCGACGAGGCGTTCGCCCGGGCGGTGGAGCTCGATCCTTCCTTCGCTCCGTACCGCGCCCACGGCGTGGACCTGGCGTTCGCCGTTGCCGACAGCGGGCTGGTCGAACGGCGCATGAAGGGGTACGCCGACCTGGTGGGGGAGAACGAGCAGGTAGAGCGGCAAAGACTGGCAGCCGCGCTGGCGTACGGCGACTCCGCGGCGCGCGCCGAGGCGATCCACACGTTGGACGATCTTCCTGTCCTGGCAATCAGCCAGGACGTGGCGACGCTTCACCCCGACGCCCGCTGGTGGCCGGTCCGGGACGAGATGCTCGCGGCTCTCAAGCGGCGCGACGAGATGACCTGGTGGCATCGTGCGCTCCGCGCCGAGACGAGCCTGCAACATGGTGCGTTGGCCGAGGGGCTCGCGCGACTGGATGAGCCGAGTGTTCTCCGAGGCGTTCGTACTTACTGGTCCACCACATGGTATCTCGAGGGACTCCCGATGAGCGCCGAGCGACTAGAGTCCCTGGTCAGCCCCGCCGCTGTGGACACGACCTCCAACTGGTCTCTCAACTGTGGTGCCATGTATGCCGCCAGCGAGGGCCGCTGGGACGACCACGAGTGGATGGTCGAGCGGTTGGATATTCGAGTGGAGCGGTTCCTGGCCGCTGGCGACAGCGCAGCGGCGCGCACAGCGGCGGCTCACTCCGCCTGGGCCCGCGGCTTCGGGGAGTGGAAGCACGGGCGACTGGAGGCTGCGTTCGACTTGTTCGAGCAGGCGCGTCGCGCCGGCATCTCCTGGCCGGAGTTCAGCGGCGACCTGCTGATGGATATGGAGGATTATACGCTGGCCGCCCGCCACTACAAGGTCAACTGGACCAATCCCATCACTCGGCTCAAGCTGGCCCGGGCGTACGAGATGCTGGGCGACGACGCGAAGGCGCGCGACGCCTACTTCTACTTCGTCCAGGCGTGGTCGGACGCCGACACCGAGTTGCAGCCGATGGTCGAGCAGGCGAAGGAGTCGATCGCCCGCTTGGGCAGCGACCGCCCAAGGTGAGTTTGCCCCGCGCTGAGCACGTCGAAGCATGACTCATACTGATGAGTATGGGGATTACGACATCCCGGACTTTACCGCCGCGGACGTCATGGACGGCAGCATTGGGCTGAGAGAAGTGCCAAGAGGATAACACCCGTCTTTTGTTACCGAATCAACGAACCGTTGGACTTCGAGCGTAACAGCTGCGCCAACAAACTCTGTCTTTAGCCGCGACTCGATATACTGATATGTTCAAGCTCCAGTCCGCCTGCTATGGGTGACTGGTGCTGGCAGGAATCACCGTCACTCGTGTCGCACCCGTCGAGGCGCAAGTTGCGGGGGGACCACTGCGGCTCGAGATCCATCTGGACAGAGACACGTTCTACCAAGATGAGCCGATGTACTGCCTGCTCAGGCTCACCAACGTCAGTGACAAGACCGTCTATGTCTCGCCTTTCGAGTTGTGGAGCAACCAGCTGGACTTCCGATTCTATCGGGAGCCGTCGGGCGAGATGGTCCCCCACGCCGGCTCGAGCTGCTTGAAGCTTACGGGGACGGGCTTGGAGACCCCATTGGACCGGGAGAGTCCTTCTATCACTTGTCGTCACTGGCACACCATGGAGTGCGTGGTGACCACAAACCCTGGACCAACTATCGAACATTGCTACCCGGCGAGTACCGGCTCGAGGTTAGATACGAATCCAACCTACGAGGGGCGGTGTTTGACGAAGCGATCCTAGGGGTGATAACGGCAGAGGCTCGCGTCACGGTGATTCCGCGGGGACCGGAACAAGAGACAGAGTTCCAGCGCGTCTTGGAGCTATTCCAGCGCTTGGGGCGGCTTGATGACAGGTACAGTTACAAGATGAGCGCCAGTGGCGTGCGGGCGACCTTGCGGGATGCCGAGGCATTTGTTCGAACGAATCCTCAGAGCCCCTTCGTCCCTTTGGTGACAGCCAGCCTCCTCGATCAACTGAAGGTCCGGGCGGTCTATGCGCGTGGCCCCGCTGTTCCTGGCTCAGAAATCCGATCGTCGATTGACCGGATCAAGGCGCGCGCCGCAGAGGGTCTGCCATACTCGCTCTCACGCCTATCGCTGGTCTTGTGCCGACCGGCGGGGCCGCGAGAAACGCTTCTGGAGGAAGTGGGCCGGGCGGCCGCTGATTCGTCAAAGCCACGCCGAGCGGAGGTCGCTCACGCGGTACTCGACTTTGTGCGGTGGGTCGATTCGGGCGACCGGCGTGGATCGGTCAGCACGTGGGCACTGCTGTGCAAGTAGGCCCCGTTGGAAGTGTGAGAAAGACCCCCGCAGGGAAGAACTCGGTCGAAGACGTTGACGTTGTGTTGACCCTCGGAGTCGGATGTCTCCCGATGGCGAACGTCTACAAGGCGACTGGCGAACGAGCGATCGAGTGCTATCGGCGCGTGCTGGAAAAAGAAATCGCTGCACCGGTGGCCGGCCACGAGGAACTCTGCTGGCCAGTGGCGCCGAACGATGCTCTGGATCCCAAGACCACTCTGCTGGTGCACGTGGCGGCGGCCATGGCGACCGAAGAGGCCGGCAGCTCGCGCGTTTCTTCGGGGTGCGTGGACGCCGCGAAGCACGAGCAAGTGGTGACAGCGTTCCAGGGGGTCGACTGGGTTGTCATATGCATGCCGCTCACCGGGCTCGGTGACGCCATGGCTCGCGCAGCCTTGGAGGCCCGGGTGCACCACATCGACATCAACGGCAACGACGAGAAGCGGGCTTATCTGCAGGAGGTCGCAGGTGACCTGCAGGGGGAGGGGCTGTGCTTCGTTTCCGAGGCGGGCCTGATGCCCGGACTGCCGTCCCTCATGGTTCGATATGCCCACACGAGCTTGGGAGAGCTCCGGACCGCCGTGGTGGGCACTTTTTACCGGGACCGAAGGGTCACCCCGGGTTCAGCCCGAGACATGCTCGTGGAGCTTGGCGGAAAGCACCGTGTTTTCGAGAGCGGAGCCTGGCGCCGGACGAAGCTGACAGAGAGCAGGGAGGTCGACTTTGGTGAGCCCCTGGGCAAAAAACGCTGCTATCCATTCGAGGTGCACGAGCTGACGCAGCACCCTGAGGCTCTGGGCCTGCGCGATCTCGGACTGTACGCCGCCGGCTACAGCCCTCTGGTGGACATGATCCTGACGCTGTGGCTGGTAGGTGGCCTTTATAGGTACAAGGCGGGCATCCGCCTCGGCGCCAAATTGCTGGTTTGGGCCGGATCCTACGCCCGACCTCCCTTCACCACCCTGATCCAACTGGACGCGGTCTCCCATGCAGGCAAGAGCCTACGGGTCTGGACCGCACACGAGGACGCCTAGATCGGCACAGCCATCGCGCTGGCCGCATGCATGATCCAGATGCTCGACACAGGGATGCTCCAGCAGAGTGGGCTACACTTGATGGGGCATTTCTTGGAGCCGGACCGGTTCCTGGATGATATCGCCGACTTGGGGCTGAGAGTTGAGAAGGATCCAAAAAGGGCCAAACAAGAAGCGATCACGTAGTCGAGTCAATTGAACCGCTGTCTGTGCGTACACACGACGAAGGACTGCAGAAAGGGAACGCAGGGGAGAGTAAGATGAACGAGGAAGGAAAGCGCATCTTGGTGGCCGGCGCTACCGGGTATCTGGGGGGCTTCGTGGCCCGAGAATTCAAGAATCGGGGATACTACGTCCGGGCCCTGGCACGGTCTCCGAAGAAGCTCGACCCTTTCAGGGATTTGCTGGATGAAGTCGTCCAAGCCGAGATCACCCAACCCGATACTCTGCAAGGAGTGTGTGACGGGATCGACGTAGTCTTCTCATCGGTGGGAATCACCAAGCAGAAAGACAACCTCACCTTCAGGGACGTGGACTACCAGGGCAACCGAAACCTCCTGCAGGCGGCACGAATCGCCGGAGTAAGGAAGTTCATCTATACGTCGGTCTTTCGAGGACCCAGCCTTCTTCACCTTGACATCGTCAAAGCCCATGAAGACTTCGTGACCGTCCTCAAGGCCTCGGGTGTGGAATACACCGTCGTCCGTCCGAATGGATTCTTCTCCGACATGGGTGAATACCTGAAGATGGCCGCGAAGGGACGAGTGTACCTCGTCGGAAAAGGGGAAAACCGAATCAACCCCATACACGGGGCCGACCTGGCCGAGATCTGCGTGGAGGCCGCGGACCGTGACGTTGCGGAGATCAACGTGGGCGGCCCCCAGGTCTTCACGCATCGGGAGATCGCGCGGCTTGCCCTGAGGTCCGCTCGGCGACGGGAACGAATCACGCCGATTCCCACCTGGATGATGCGGAGCCTCGTAACACTGACCCGACTCTTCAACCGGCATCAAGGGGAGCTTCTGGCCTTCTTCACTGAGGCCATGACCGCCGATGCCGTGGCGCCGGCCGCAGGATCTCGTACCCTGGCCGATTACTTCCATGAATTGGCGGTGGCGGGATGAGGACCGGGGTTTCATCCTTGGGAGGATCGACACCCATCCCAACGGAAGGTGGAGTCATGTATTCCATCCTGGCCGAGTACACCGGCCGGCCTCCCCTGTTTTCGGTCTACACGGCCGAAGAGCTGTGGACTGATCCCCATCTGGCTCAACAGATGCTGGCTTTCCACCTGGATCCTGATCAGGACCTTGCCTCCAGGAATCACGCCTTCATCCGACGGTCCGTGGGCTGGTTGAACGAACGCTTCGACCTCGGAGGGGACAAGCGGGTCCTGGACCTGGGCTGCGGCCCTGGCTTGTATTCCAACGCCCTGGCAGAGTTGGGCGCATCGGTGACAGGAGTAGACTTTTCGCGGAACTCACTGGCCTACGCTCGCGCCCAGGCTGAGTCCCGTAGTTTGGAGGTGGTCTATCGCCACGGGAACTACCTGGACCTCGAGCTGGCGGACACGTTCGACCTCGTTCTCCTCATCTTCGGGGACTTCTGCCCCCTGGGGCCGGACCAGAGGAGATCCCTACTCCACCGAGTGGAGGATTGGCTCAACCCCGGCGGCCGGTTCGTGTTCGACGTCTCCTCCTCGGCTCTTTTTGAGAGTCTGGAGGAGTCCTCTTCCTTCGAGGAGGCACCCGACGGA
>JASFLD010000225.1:0-7049 GCA_050118275.1 Gemmatimonadales bacterium | reverse complement strand
CCGCATCGACGCGCATCAGGCCCGCCCGCGTGAGCGCCATCCAGACACCACGCCGCACATCACCCCACGCCGTCTCGAACTCGCGCCGCTCGAGCCAGAGGAAGATCCCGACCACGATCAGCGCCGCGACGATGGTCGCCACCGGGTTGATCAGGAACATCACCGCGATGCAACCGACGGCGCCGGCCAAAGAGAACGACCAGTGCACCTTGAACTTGGGTCGGAACGATGGGCTCGCCAGGAAGCGCTCGATCCCCGCCGCGGCGTTCAAGGCGCCGTACGTCGTGAGGAAGAACATGGTCAGGACCGGCGCGATGATATTCAGGTTCCCCACGTAGACGGCGCCCAGCGCGACACCGAGCGTAACCACCGTACCGATACGCGGCTCGTCGTCGATGCCGCTGCCCCGACCCAACCAGCGAAGACCGCGCGGCAACACGCCATCGCGGGCCAGCGCCTGCAGTACCCTCGGCGCGCCCAGGATGCTTCCCACCGCGCTCGACAGCGTGGCACCCCAGACGCCGAGCAGGATCGCATCACCCCAGTAGGCCATGCGCCGCATGACCAACGCATCGGCGATCAGCGCCTCGTTACTCGCTCGGGCCGCGAGCAGCACGGGCAGACCCATGTAGATCAGGTAGCCGACTCCCACCGCGCTCAGTGTGCCCAGCGGGATCGCGCGGGCCGGATTCCGCAGGTCGCCCGACATGTTGACGCCCGCCATGATCCCGGTGACCGCGGGGAAGAACACGGCGAAGACCACCCAGAAGCTCGCCGAGCCCTCGGCGCCGGCCCGGAAGAGCGCCGGGGCCGGCTGCTCGAGGGAGCCACCGAACATCAGCGACAACAGCGAGAGACCGATGGCCGCCATGATCACGTACTGGGCGCGAATCGCGGCGCGGGCCGACCTGAGCGCCAGGCCGGCGACCAGCAGCGTGATCACCAACCCCACGGTCCGCTGGTCGAGAGCCGGGAAGACGTTGACCAGGCTCTCGGCGAAGCCGACGGTGTAGAGCGCCACCGAGAGCGCCTGCGCGAAGTAGAGCGGTATCCCGATGGCTCCGCCTGTCTCGATTCCCATCGAGCGGCTGACCATGTAGTAAGCGCCGCCGACCCGGACGCGCTGGTCGGTGGCGATCTCGGACACCGACAAAGCGGTCAGGAGGGTGATGGCTGTCGAGATCGTGACGATGATCAGCGTTCCCGCCAGACCGACGCTCCCCACCACCCAACCCAAACGCAGGTACATGATCACACCCAGGATCGTGAGGATCGAGGGGGTGAACACTCCGCCGAAGGTGCCGAGCCCACCCGCTTTCGGCTGTACGACCTCCTGCACGGCAGGCGCCGGATTCCCGCCCTTCATCATAGCCCGCGTCCGCTTCCCTTCTTCGACTGTGCCACCGATCGATCGCTCCCAGACACCGCCGCCGCGATCGCTTCAGCTAGCACGCCGCGGTGCGAGGCGTGCCAGATCGCCACGCCGCGTCTCAATAGGATCGCCTGCGGCGATTGATGGGTTACGCCGACTTTCGCGGCGATCGCACTCGACAGGTCGCGGTGACCGATGACGTCGACCCAGTAGATCGGCACGCCGCTATCGAGTTCCGCGAAGCGGTCAACCTCGTTACGGGCGGACCAGGACAGCGCGCAGATCGGGCTGTGCTTGAAGATGAGCACCAGCTCGGCCGACAGCACCGCGTCCAGGTCGCCGTCGCGTTCCAGCGCCCGGACCTCACCCATCGTCGCCTAACGTTTCCAAGGCGGTTACTCGCTCGCTCCGGTCAATGGCGTTCCACTCTGGCGCGGTTCGCGTCATCTACCGCCGCGAGATGCCGCCACAAGCTCTCGCAACAGATCCTCGACCGGCGGGTTGTAGCTTGTCGTCCGCAACGCGGCGACGCCGATCTGCGAATCGAGCTCGAACAAGAGGTGGGCGTTGTAGCCCGCCACCGACCCGCCGTGCCCGACCAGCGTCATGCCGTCTTCGTCTCGAACGCTGAAGCCCAGTCCGTAGCCGTCCGCCGGCGGCTGCGGCGTGAAGACCTCCGCCAAGCTCTCGGCGGACAGGATTCGTACGGGTGAGGCTCCCAGCATCGCCGCGGCGAATTTCTCCAGATCGCCGACCGTGGAGTAGATGCCGCCGTTGGGAACCTTGTAGCCGCGGCCGAGATGTTCGCGCGTCGCCTGTTCGGCACTGACCTCCCCCGTCTCGCGGTCGCGACTGTATCCCACAGAGAGCCGCGCCGCCAGCTCGGGCGTGTTCACGATGTACGTGCTACTGGTCATGCCCAACGGCCGGAAGATCAGCTCCTCCACCAGGGTCATGAACGGCACCCCGGCGGCGCGCGACAACGCGAGCCCGAGGATGCCGTATCCAATGTTGGAGTACGAGTACTCGGTCCCCGGCGGCGTGTTGAACCCGGTGTACGGGATCGATTCCAGGACCTTCGCTTCCCAGCGGTAGATCGAGCCCGAGGCCGCACCTTCCAACCGCGGTTCGCGAACCAGGCCCGCCGTGTGGCTGGCGAGCATGCGGAAGGTGATCGGTCGCATGCCGGCCGGTGGGTCCGCCAGCTCTCGCAGCTCCGGTAAGTAGTCAGCGACGGGATCGTCCAGGTCGATCAGCCCGCGCTCGACCAGCTGCATCATCAGAACGGCGGTGAACGACTTCGAGATCGAGCCGGTGCGGCCAATGCTATTCTCGGTGCACGCGACCCGATTCTCGATGTCCGCCCAACCGTAGCCCTTGCTCCAGATCACGTCCTCGGCAATGAAGACGGCCACCGACACGCAGCCCGCCGCATCCTCGGCGACGCCGGCGGCGACCTCCGCATCGAAATCCGCGACCGCCGCCTCGAAGGGAGTGAACTGCGCCGCGAGCGGGGCCGCGACGGCGAGGATTGCCAGGGCCGCCAGCAGCGCCGGATGGAAGACCCTGCCCAGCGTGATCACCGCCGATCTCCAACGGCATGGCCCGGATGTATGGCCCGAGCTTAATCGCATGCGATCCTCCCTTTCTGGTGACAACCGGCCGGCCGGAATCTAGTACAGGCACAGGACAGCGCTCAACAGATAGAGCGAGACGACACGAACCAGCCCGAATCACGCTGGACGGAGCCGGGTTGCCGACCCACATTCACCTGTCACGGCAATCGAGCGGCCGAGACGAGCGACTCCAGCAGAACGAGGTGAACGATGAAGCGCGATCTTCTCTCGCTCCTGGTGACTATCGTCATCCTCTCCGCTTACGCTTGCGGACGGGAAGCCGGGCACGATGGATCCTTGCTGATTTCCAGCGATGCCTTACTCGCCGACACACGAGTTCTGGCCGCCGACGAGATGGAGGGCCGCCGGGCCGGCACACCGGGCGCCGAAAAAGCGGCGGAGTACATCGCGGGGCGCTTCAGAGAGATCGGCCTGCAGCCGGTGGCCGGCTCGTACTTCCAGTCGGTGGAGATGGTCGGCATGCGGAAAGCCACCGATCGGTCGTCGTTGGTCATCCGTAATCGAGAAGGCCCGCTAAGTTATGCGCTGGACCGGACCCTGACCTATTGGTCCAGCGCGCAGAAGGAAGTTGTCGACATCGATGACGCTCCCCTGTTGTTCGTCGGTTACGGGGTCGAGGCGCCCGAACACGACTGGGATGACTTCAAGGGAACCGATGTGACGGGTACGGTGCTGCTCTTTCTCAATGACGACCCGCCGGTCACCGAGGATGGCGTCGAGCTCTTCGGCGGCGCAGCGCGCACCTACTACGGACGCTGGACGTACAAGTTCGAGCAGGCGATGAGACACGGCGCCGCCGGGGCGATCGTCATCCACACGACCGAGACGGCCAGCTACCCGTTCAGCGTGCCGCGCAACAACGGCTCGCGGGAGCACTGGGCGACGCAGATTCGCGGCAGTGGCTACCAAGTGGACCTGCTGGGCTGGGTCGACTCGACGACGGCAGAGACGATCGCTTCGGCGATGCAGACGACCCTGCCAGAGCTGTTCGACAGGGCGGCGACCCGCGGCTTCAAACCTCAAGACACCGGATACCGCGTGACGGCGCACATCGAGACGGACATGCGCCGGGTAACCAGCGACAACGTGATCGGCCTGCTAGAGGGGAGCGACCCAAGGCTGCGCGACCAGGTGATCGTCTTCTCCGCCCACTATGACCACCTGGGGAAAGACGAGTCGATCGACGGCCCGGACAAGATCTACAACGGTGCCTGGGACAACGCTGCCGGAACGGCGGCGATCATTAACCTGGCTCGGGCGTTCAACGCACAGCGTCCCCGCCCCCGGCGCTCCATCCTCTTCCTCGCTTGCACGGCTGAAGAGGGCGGCATCAAAGGAAGCGAATGGTTCGTGCAGAAGCCGCCATTCGAGCGGAGCCGCATGGTGGCCAACTTCAATATCGACATGCCGCAGATCTTCGGCGTGACGGCGGACCTGGCGACGATCGGTGCCGAGACCAACACATTGGGTGAGGCCCTGCAAGCGGCCGCGGCCGACTTCGCCGTCAGGTTGCCAGATGGAGCAGAGCGGCCGCTCGAGTTGACCGGCGACCCAAACCCGCGGGCCGGCAGCTTCTACCGGTCGGATCAGGTCAGCTTCGCCAAGGCCGGCATTCCAGCCCTGTCGTTGCGCGTCGGGACGAGCTACGTGACTCCGCTGCCCTTCGATCCGCAAGAGTACCGATCCGCGGTCTATCATCAGGTCACCGATGAGATCGGCGAAGAATGGAACCTGTCGGGCCTGGTGCGCGACGCGAGGGTGTTCTACAAGACGGCGCTGCGGATCGCCAACGGCGGGGAGATACCGCGCTGGACGCCGGGCAACGAGTTCGAGGAGGAGTGGAAGGCGCTACACGGAGCAGAGCGCTGAGCCGGCGCAGCGCGGCGAAGTAGAGCCGTCCGAGCCGGGTTGGACGCGTTCCGCCGGGCGAAGTCAGACCGGGGACCGCCGCGCCCGGGGCGGTCGATCTCATCCATCCAGTCATGCACCGCACACTCCGCACTTTGTGGCGAGACGTGCCGAGTACAGGCGGAAGTCCCCCCAAGTCGAGCGAAGCGTCAGAGTTCCCCTTTGCGGCTAGCAGCGACGAACGGAACCGATCGATCGGGTCGGGCGTTTAACAAGTCGTAGGCATATAGTTGACCGGTCGGCATAGAGGCTCGATCGTTCGTCTTTTGGTCTCGAACTCTTTATGACGACCAGAATGAGCCAGGACAGGCGGACTCGTCAGCCTGGGCAGCCGATCGCCGGCTGGCCGCTCTTTCACGCATGGCCGCCCGGACGCCTCTCAGCCCCAACCGATCAGAGCCCGCGCAGCGGGCGCCCGCTACCGCGGAAAGGAGGACGGCCCGTGTTCGACAAGGAAACCTTCAACAGCCACCACACCCGGAGGCCCGCGCCACTGATGGTCCTCGTGCTGGCGCTCTCCTTCGGTGTCGCGTGCAGCGAAGACGACGGTGGCGGCAACGGCATGGGGCCAGACGGCCCCTTCCAGTTGACCTTCCAACTCGATGACAGCTTCCAAGGTCCGCATGGCGGCCAAGCGATCAACGTCGCCGTCGTCCGGGCCTCGAACGGAGCGATCGTGGAGCGAGCGAACGGAACGGTCTCGGCGACGGCGAACCCGTCTTTCTCGTTCACTACCGGAGCGATTCTGCAATCGGGCATCGCCTACGAAATCCACTACTGGATCGACTCGAACTTCTCCGGCGGGATCGCGGGAGTCTGCGACCCGACCGCCAACGATCATCAGTGGAACATCGCCATCGCGGCTCCCACGGCAGACGTCACGCTGACCGAATCGCACGATCCCGCCGGCGTGGAGAACGTCTGCGACAGCTTCACCGTCGATCTCGATTTCGCTCTCGATGCCAGCTTTCAAGCCGCGCACGGCGGGCAGGAAGTCTACGCCGCGGTGATGACGGCATCGGGCAATACGGTGATCGCGCGCCGAAGCGGTACCGTGTCGGCGACAGCCGACCCGGCCTTCTCGTTCAGCCTTGCGCGCGCTTTGACCATCGGCACGGCCTACCAGGTGCATTACTGGATCGACTCGAACTTCAGCGGCGGGACCGAGGGCGTCTGCGACGCCATTGCCAACGATCATCAGTGGGCCACCCCCATCGCGGCACCCACCGACGATGTCTCGATCACGGAGGCGCACGAGCCCGCCAACACCACCGACGTGTGCGAGAGCTTCGCGGCGGACCTCACGTTCGCGGGCGATGCCAGCTTCCAGGGACCTCACGGAGGCCAGGAAGTGACAGTGAGCGTACTTCGAGCAACCGATGATCTGGTCGTCGCCAACGGAACCGCCACCGTTTCATCCAGCGCCGATCCGTCGTTCTCCTTCTCCTTCCCAGGCCGCCTCGTGATCGGCGTCGAATACAACGTCGAGTACTGGATCGATTCCAATTTCGGCGGTGGGACGGTCGGCGTCTGTGACGCGACAAACATCGATCATCAGTGGCGCACTTCCGTGCCGGCCGTAACGGGAGACGTCGAGATCACCGAGGATCACGATCCGAGCTCGATTACGGACATTTGCGGCGCACCCTCACAGGTGAGCTTCGCCAGCGATATTCAGCCGATATTCACCAACAACTGCGCGTTCAGTGGCTGCCACGGCGGTAGCTCGCCTGCCATGGGCATGAACTTGAGCGCCGGCATGGCCTACGCGAACATCGTCGACGTGCCCTCGGGTGAGTTGCCGAGCATGGATCGCATCGAGCCGGGCCAGCCCGATCTCAGCTACTTGATCCACAAGATCCAAGGCACGCAACTCGATGTCGGCGGCTCGGGACTGCAGATGCCCCGAGGCGGCACACCATTATCGCAGGCGACCATCGATCTGATACGTCTCTGGGTCACACAAGGTGCGCAGGAAAACTGAAGTGACCCGTTCTCAGTAGAATCTGCCGCACTGATGTGAGCGATGAGGCCGGACGGGGCTGTCTTGCCGGCGGCCTCACGCTCATAGCGCAAGCCCAAGCGATAGTCGTGACCGGAGATAGGAGATCCAATGTGCGCTCGGAGTCGTT
>JASFLD010000224.1:0-7052 GCA_050118275.1 Gemmatimonadales bacterium | reverse complement strand
ATGCCGACCGCCAGCGATGCGGGAGCGATCGTATGGAACCGTCCCAGCAATCGGAGTTCCGGGAAACGCCGTAGATCCTTCACGATCTCCTTGTCGTAGCCGACGTACTTCCGGCAGAGGATCCAGCCGACGTGCGACCACCAGAGGCCGCGCAAGCCCGGCGAATGAATGTCGCGATCCGTGTCCGCATGACGGTGATGGAGTCGGTGGTGCGAAGCCCACCACAAGGGCCCGTTCTGCGCCGACATGGTGCCCAAATACGCCAACACGAACTGGAAGGCGCGGGTGGTCTTGAACGAGCGGTGCGAGAAATAGCGGTGGAAACCCGCCGTGATTCCGAACATCCGCACCCAACACGTCACCAGGCAAGCGATCACCGCCGCCCAGCTGACACCGGTGAACAGCGCGAGCAGCGCTCCCACATGCATCGCCAGAAATGGGATACTGCCCAGCAGATCGATCTTCTCGTCCTCCGCCAGTACCGACTTGTCTATTTTGCAGCTCGCCGCTGTCTCAATCATTGACCAATACCCTCTCCGTCACAGTATCTACGATTCCGTCGTGCTCGGTCACCGCGCCGCGTCGGGCAAAGCGATAGTGCGAAACCCACCACTCGTTGCCGTCCCGATATCCGAACAGCTCGGCACACGCCATAAAGAAAAGTCTCCACCGCACCACCCACCGTTCCGCCGCCCGCTCCCCGTACACCTCCCGGAACAGACGCACCACCGCGTCACGGCTACGGTCCAGGTTCGCCAACCAGTACTCCGCGGTGCGCGCGTAGTTGCGGCCGTTCACGACCCAGTGATCGGTCACCGCCAGATCGCGCTGAAAGTGCAAGAAAAGCTCGTCGGACGGCATCAGCCCGCCCGTGAAGAAATGACGTCCCATCCAGTTGCCGGCACCCTCGCTCGCGAACGGATAGGCCAAGTCGCGGTGGCAAAAGACGTGGACGAACAGCTCACCGTCCGGCCGTAGCCACCCGGCGATCCGGCGCAGCAACTCCTCGTAGTTACGCATGTGCTCGAACATCTCGATGGAAACGACCCGATCGAAGCGCCGTTCGGTGTTGAAATCGTTCATGTCCGCCGTCACGACCTCGACGTTCCGGAGTCCCAGACGTCGACACCGCCCCTCGACGTATCGGCGCTGCGAGCTCGAGTTCGACAATGCCAGGAATCGGGTGGCTGGGAACCGCTCGGCTGCGAACAGGGTCAGCGACCCCCAGCCGCAGCCCAGTTCCAGTACTTCCTGCCCGTCGGCCAGGCCGGCTCGTTCGCAGGTCAGCTCTAACATCGCCGCCTCCGCCTCGTCCAGCGATGTCACGCCGTCGCTCCAGTAAGCGCTCGAGTACTTCAAGTGACGGCCCAAGACCAACTCGAAGAAAGCCGCCGGCACTTCATAGTGCTGTTCGTTGGCCAGCTCGGTGTGAAGCGCGATCGGCGAACCTTGCAGCTCAGCAATGAGTCGGCGGAGCGCCTCGTGCTGTGACTCCGCATCTCCCAGCGACTCGCCGCTCAGACGCTGCCTCAACAACCGCCGAATTCCCCAACGCACTGCGCAGTCGGGGATCCAGCCGCGCTCTACACGCTCGATCAACCAGGCCTGCAATCGATCCATAGCTCAGCGTCCGTCTTCAAGAGTATTCAACTGGTGGCCGGCAACGGCTCGGCCGCCGCCATGCGCGCGTCGATGTCGCGGCGAATCTGTTCGTGCAAACCGCGACTGATGGGATAGCGCCAGGCCACGGCGATCGCGATCAGGTTGCAGACGCTGGGTGTGCCCACGTACAGCAGACGCAGTGCCCAGACCGCGCCCGCTGTCTGCTGCTCGACGCCGGGCGCGTATCCGGACAGATCGAGGATCGGGAACGCCAGACCGGCGCTCGCCGCAGCCGCCAGCTTCTTGACGATCGACCAGAATCCGATGTACTCGCCTTCGCGACGTCGTCCGCTTGTCCATTCGTCGTAGTCTATCACATCGGCTTGCATCGATGGCGGCAGACCCATCACACCACCCAACCCCAGCGCCGAGAGCACAACGATCACGCCGAACCATACACCGTCACCCCATCCCAGCAGCATCGCCCAGACGAAGGCACCCGTATTCAACCCGAGAGCCAGCAGCCAGGCACGCCGTTTGTCCAGACGTCGCGCCAGGTAGATCCAACCCGGCACGGTCGCCGTGCCGATGCCGAGGTAGATCGCCAGGAAGATGGGCCCAGCGGAGCTCCCGAGTACGTACTCGGTGTAGAACAGGATGGTCGTCGCCGCCACCGAGACCCCAAGCGCACTGACCGCATAGGCGGCGAGCAGCGTGCGGAAGGGACGGTTGCCGAATATCGAGCGGATGCTACGCGACAGTCCCCTAGGCCGCTGCGATTCGGCCCAGCTTCGCTCCGGCACGCTCAGGACGCACACCCCCACGAGTACCACTGTCAGCACGGCGTAGATCCCGCCCAACAGCAAGTAGCGTTGCCGTTCACTGGGCAGATGCCGGGAAAAATCGCTGCCGATACCGATGGCGATGGGGATGACAGCCGCCAGCAGAGTGCCGGCCAGCACCGCTCCCTCGCGCACCCCCAGCAAGCGCGTGCGCTCGTCGTAGTCGAACGACAACTCGGCTCCCAGAGCCTCGTACGGCACCGTCACCGTCGTCCAGAAGAAAAAGAACACGAAGGTGAGCGCGCCCAAGTACAAGCCCTCGAGCAGCGCGTTCTCCATGTTGGGAATCACGACCAGCAGCACGAAGATCAGCGCCAGCGGCAGCGCGCCCCCGGCCATCCAGGGCCGGCGCCGACCCCAGCGGCTCCTCGTACGGTCGGACAGCGCGCCGATCGCCGGATCGATGACGGCGTCCCAGACGCGCGAGACCAGAACCACCACGCCCAGCACCGTCAGGTTGATGCCCACCACATCGGCGTAGTACTTGGGCAAGAAGACGTAGAAGGTGAGAGCCAGCGCCGCCAGCACCAACCCGGGTGCTCCGTAGGCGGCAACCGTCGGGGCTCGGAGTGGCGCCTCCTTCACGTCCGGCCGCTCCTTGCCCGTGGCGCCGGGACGGCGACGCGACGCGCACGCCGATCGCCGAGCCCGTAGGGTCCGCGCCCAAGCGCCGGATTGGCCGCTCGCGTCAATACCAGCTGGAGATCGTTGATGTAGCGCGCGGCGAAACCACCCTCACAGTACGCGAGATAGAACTCCCAGAGTCGTAGGAAACGATCGTCGAACCCGAGCCGGCGCACCGATTCGCTTCGCTCTAGAAATCGTTGCCGCCAGCGGCGCAAGGTCTCGGCGTAGTGGACCCCGATGTTCTCCAGGTCATCGACGATCAGCGCCGTGTGGTTCGCCAGGGCCTTCGTCATCGCCTCGAGCGACGGAAGGTGTGAGCCGGGAAATACGAACTTCTGTATGTAATCCGGTCGCCTGCGGTAAGCCAGATAGCGCTGGTCCGGGATGGTGATCACCTGAATCACCGCCAGACCGTGCGGCGCGAGCAGCTCGTCGCACCGTCGAAAGAACGCCGGCAGATACTCGTGGCCCACGGCTTCGAGCATCTCGATGGACACGATCTTGTCGTAGTCCCCCCGAACGCGCCGATAGTCGATCAGCTTCAGCTCGACGAGATCGTCGAGTCCCGCCCGGCGAATACGCTCCCGGGCATACTCCAACTGCGCTTGGGAGATCGTGATCCCGACGACGCGGCAACCATACTCGCGCGCCGCGAACTCGGCGAATCCTCCCCACCCGCAGCCGATCTCGAGCACGCGGTCGCCGGGGCCGAGCCGCGCCTTCTCTGCAAGTCTGCGGTACTTACTTCTCTGCGCCTCTTCCAGAGTCTGTTCGCTGTGCTCGAAGACGGCGCACGAGTACGTCATCGACGCATCGAGGAAAAGGGCGAAGAAGTCGTTGCTCAGGTCGTAGTGCTCCCCGATGTTGCGACGCGCACCGCTCAACGTGTTGCGACGCAGACGATGCCGTGCCCAGTCAACCGCGCGTCCCAACCACGCCAACGTGAAGCCGTGACCGATGTACTCCTGGTTGGCGATCGCCAGGCGGATCAGGGCCACCAGATCATCGCACGTCCACTCGCCTTCGATGTACGACGCCCCGGCGCCCGTTTCCCCGTCCAACAACAGTCGGCGGAAAAACGCCCAATCGCGTACAGCGAGCCGCACGCTCGGGTAACCGGCGCCGCCGCGACCCAGAGTCTCGTCGCGCCCGTCCGGTAGGACCAACTTCAGCCGCCCGCGCGGCATGTCGCGCAGCGACCTCAGGACGAGATGAGCAGCCAGCCTATCCATGCCTCCTCCAAGCCTGCTCCGGTGGCTCGGGCTTGCGGAAGAACGGCGCCTCCTTCCACCACAGCTTCAGAGCCTGCCAGTGGATCAGAAATATCGTCCGTCCCGTCATGTGCGGATAGCGAATCAAAGCCCGCGCCAGCCCCCCGGTCGTCAGCGGCCGCCGCTTCAGGTTGAGCGTCGCGTCGAAGAACTTCTCTCCCGCACGGAATTCGTTGATATGCACCGTCAGCGATTCGCCCGGCGGCGTCACGATCCAATCGTAGTGAACATCCGCCATCTCGATGAACGGCGACACGTGGAATACCTTCCGGCGCGGAGCCAGAAACGCCCGCCCGCCGATCGACCGGAGATCGTCCAACAGATAGCAATACGTCTCGCCGAACGTGTTGTTCACCTCGGCGACTACGAAACGCAGATTGCGCGCCGCATCCAGGCAATAATAGTAGCTGACGGGATTGAATACGTATCCCAGAACTCGCAGGTTGGTCAGAAGCAGCACCGGCCCATTTCCCAGCTCGATCCCCCGGCCAGCCAGCCAGGCGGCCAGCTTGACCCGCACGGGCATCTCCTCCGGTCCCATGTGGTCGCGATCGTAGAAAGCCGTCAGGTTGAATCGGTTGTGACCCAAGAACGGGACGCGGGTGGCCAGGTCGGCGATCTCGTCCAGATCGAGGAGCACCTGGTAGACGCCGTAGCGGAACGAATTGGCCACCGGGGCCGACCGCCGGTGCCGAATCGTGCCGGTGTAGAGTGCGGCCCCCGCAGGCGTCGGAGCGCCTTCCCCCCGCGGTTCCGACCCAGCACACGTCTCCGGCGCAGCGATCTCCGGCAGCGGGCGGATCATGGCAACCCTATCCCGAACGCGTCGGCCACCTCGACCGCCGATCGCATCCCGTCTTCATGGAAGCCATGGCCGAAATAGGCACCCGCGTAGAAAGTGTCGCGTTGTCCGTTCAAGCGCGGCAGCTCCGACTGTGTCGCCACGCTTTCGGCCGTGAAGATGGGATGCGTGTAGCGCATCCGTCGAATGACCCGCTCGGCGGCCGGCGGTCGCGTCGGATTCAGCGTCACGACGAAGTCCTCATCGACATCCAGCCGTTGCAGCGAGTTGAGGTGGTAGCTCACCGACACGGCTCGTCCCGGCGCGCGGCAATCGGGTAGCGCGTAGTTCCACGAAGCCCGGGCGGACCGACGGCGCGGCAGGTGCGAAGCGTCCGTATGCAACCAGGTATCGTTTTTCGAATACCGCCAGGCAGACAGAAGCTCGAGTTCCTCCCGGCTAGGATCGCAGAGTAGCTTCAACGCCTCGTCCGCATGCGTCGCTATGACGACCCGGTCGAAAAACTCGGCGGTGCCATTCGCGAACACGAGGCGGACGCCCGGCGCCGATCGAATGATCCCCTTCACCGGCGTGTTCGCGTGCACGTGGTTGGCCAGGTCGCGTCGAATCGCCTCGACGTACTTCCGACTGCCTCCCACGACCGTCCGCCACTGCAAGCGCCCCCTCAGGCGTAGCAGGCCGTGATTCTCGAAGAAGCGCAACAACGACTCGGCCGGAAAATGATCCACCACACCCGTGCCCATCGACCACAACGCGGCGGCCATCGGTACGAGATAGTGTTTGGCGAACTCGGGGCCGAAGGGCGCACGGTTCAAGTATTCGCGCAGCGAAAGCCCGGCAACGGCGCCACTCGCCAGCTGTCTCGTCCCCAGCCTCGCGAAGCGCACGATGTCCAGCAGCATGCGATAGAAAGCCGGACGCATGACATTGATCGGTTGCGCGAAGAGACTGGCCAGGTTCCGTCCGTTGTACTCGAGATCGCAGCGCTCGCAACGCACCGCGAACGACATGTCGCTCTCCTGCGATGGCACGGACAGCAGATCGAACAGCCGGGTCAAATACGGGTAGTTGAGCTCGTTGAATACGATGAAGCCCGTGTCCAACGGAAGAAAGCGGCCGTCATACTCGACGCTGACCGTATGGCTGTGCCCCCCGATACGAGGTTGCTTCTCGAATACGTGAACCTCGTGGCGCCGGTTCAACAGCCACGCCGCGGCGAGGCCGGATATTCCAGTCCCGATGACAGCGACTCTCATGGTCCCGACTCGGACGCGACCCTACCGAATCGCCCGTCTGACCGCCATCGCCGAGCGAAGCGCTGGGCCGGTCGTGGACACGTCGTCGCGCGAGTCCCCCGCATCCCCAGCGGGCCGCGGCCCGCGCGCCTCATTCGCCGGGGTGCCTCCTGCTGAAGGATCCATCGCCTTCACCAGGCCGCGCAACATCCCGGCGAAGATCGCCTTGTGGAGCGGATAAAGTCCATACCAGTACACCAAGCCGAACACGCCGACGGGATCGAAGATAGCTGTCTGCCGCACCTCGCTGCCCCGCTCATCGCCCTCGACCTCGTACTGAAGCCAGGCGCGGCCCGGGAGTTTCATCTCGGCCTGCAGTCGTAACAGCTCGTGGGCCCGGATTGCTTCGACGCGCCAGAAATCCACCGTGTCGCCGGGCCGGAGGTGATCCGCATCGCGCCGACCTCGCCGAGTGCCTACACCCCCGACCAGGAGGTCGAGAAAGCCCCGCACCCGCCACAGCCAATTGCCGAAATACCAGCCGACGTCTCCGCCCAGCCGTTCGATCGGCCGAAAGGCATCGCGTGGCGGGATCAGAACGGAGACCGTCCGGGAGTCGACGAGCCGGGTGCCGAATCTCTCGCCTCCCCAAGACCCCGTTCCACCGGAAGAT
>JASFLD010000223.1:0-7059 GCA_050118275.1 Gemmatimonadales bacterium | reverse complement strand
CGCCGCCGGCCGTTCTACTCCGTCGTGGCGGTGATCATACTGGCGCTCGGTCTCACGGCGACGATGGCCGTGTTCACGTACGTCAACGGGTTCTACCAGCCGTTCCCGGGAGTGAAGGCCGGTGGTCTGCTGCGGGTGTTCGGCGTCGAGAACGAGAACCCTTACACGGACATCTCGTACCTCGATTTCCTCGACTACTCCGAGGCGAAGAACGCGTTCACCGACTTCGCCGCGACGCAGCCGTTCTACGCCGCTTCCGTGCGTCATGAGACCATGACCGAGGTCGCTTTCCTCGAGGCCGTGTCCGGCCATTACTTCGACGTTCTCGGCATCGAAACGGCCGTGGGGCGCGGCATTCAGGCGGATGACGACCGGCCCGCCGCCGATCCCGTGGCGGTCATCTCCTACGCCTGGTGGCTGCGCAGCTTCGGCGGCGATCCATCGATCGTTGGCAGCACGATCTACCTCAACTTCAGACCTTTCACCTTGGTGGGCGTGGCCTCGCCGGAGTTCCTGGGCACGGTCTCGGCCTTTCGGCCCGATGTGTGGATTCCCATCGCGCCGTTCGCCGACCGCTACGTCAGCTGGACCCGGCAAGCCGAGAACCGAGACGTGCCGCTCGTTCGCGTCTACACGCGGCTGCGCAAAGGAACGAGCGAGGAGCAAGGCTTGGCCGAACTCGAGTCGATGGCGGCCGGGCTCGATGAAGCTTATCCACGGCAAAGCGAGCCGCGAGGTGTCCGCCTGGAAGGCGCTACGTGGATCGACCCGCGCTCGCGGCTGGCCGAGCAGCCGACGGTGCGCTTGATGGTCGTAGCGGCCGGCGTACTGCTGCTGCTGGTTTGCACCAACGTCGCGAACTTGCTGTTGTCGGTGGCGACGGCTCGGCAGCACGAGATGTCGATGCGAGGCGCGCTGGGCGCCTCCTCGGGTCGCCTGATTCGGCAGGTTCTGACCGAGAACGCGTTGCTTGCGGTGGCCGCCGGTGCCGTGGCGCTCTTGTTGGCGAGTCCCGCCAGCGCGCGCCTGGGCTCGTACTTCGCGCGGCCCAGCGTGTGGGGGGCGAACGTGGCGCGCGAGGCGACGGTCGACCTGCACGTGGTCGTATTCGCTCTGACGATCTCGCTCGTCACCGGCTTGATTGCGGGCCTGTTGCCGGCGTTGCGCGCGACGCGCCGGAATCTGGCGGACACGCTAAAGACGCAAGCCAGCCAGCCAATTCGCGGTCCGCGCCAATTCTGGGGACGCCGCGTACCCTCTCTGCCCGACGGATTGGTCGCCGCCCAGGTCGCGCTCTCAGTCGTCCTCCTGGTCGTCGCCGGTCTGGTCATTCGCACACTCGTATCGGTGGGCAATCTCGATGCGGGGTTCTCGTACGACCACCTCGTGGTGACGCACATCTCGACCAGCAGCACGACCTTGGAGGCCGGCGAGCGGGATCGCTTCTTCCGCGAAGCGGCCCGGCGGATCAGTGAGGAACCGTGGGCGCGTGCCGCGACCGTGGCGGACTTCCCGCTATTGTCGCCGCACCCATCCGCGGAATTCAGGTTGGATGACCAGGCCGATCCCGTACCATTGGTCTATTCCAAGGTCATTCCGGGCTTCTTCGAGGCGTTGGGAATCGAGGTACTGCAGGGCCGAGCATTCGGGCCCGCCGATACGATGGGCACACGCGATGTGGCCATGGTCAACGACTTGCTGGCGCGGCGCTTCTTTGCCGATGCGAATCCGGTCGGTCGTCGTATCTGGTGGCCGGGCACGAACGGCCGGGCCGACCGATCGTTCGAGATCGTCGGAGTGGTGCGTGACACCAAGACCCAGGACTTCCTGGCCGAGGCCGAGCCCGCCGTGTACTTCTCGTATCCCCAACACAGCTACCCTACGGGAAGCGCGCTGCTGGTCTCGACGATGGGCGATCCGGATGCCGCGGTTCCGACCCTCTATCGCTGGCTGCGTGATTTCGAGCCGCACCTTGCCATCGTCAACATCGTGCCCTACAACGAGGTCGTGCGAGGGTTCCTCTACACGCACCAGATGAACGCCGAGATGTTCTCCGCACTGGCGATTCTCGGCTTGGCGCTGGCGGCCATCGGTATCTTCAGCGTCGTGAGCCTGGCGGTGAACCGCCGGACGCGCGAGATCGGCATCCGCGCGGCCGTCGGGGCAAAACGCGCTGACATCGGTCGTATGGTCATCACGCGCGCGATGACGCCGGTGATGGTGGGTTTGGTAATCGGCCTGGCCGCTTCGTTTGCGGCCACGGGTCTGGTGCGAAGTCTACTGTTTGGCGTCGAGCCGAACGATCCACTTACACTGGCCGCTGGCGCGTGTGTGTTAGTGGTAGCTGCCCTGGTGGCGGCATACTTGCCTGCACGTCGTGCGACGGCCGTCGATCCGGTCACGGCGCTGCGGCACGAGTGATCTCCATAGGATAAGAAGTGATCTCCATAGGATAAGATAGGATAGGAGATGAACGATGGACGGATGTCGGCCGAACCGCGTCCGCTGAAGTTGATTGGTAATTCGCGCGCCCGGCGCCGCTGCAGCGTCCGTTTCGCAGCGAATCGGGCCGTAGTCGAGGTGGCTGGTGGATCGGATCGCGCCCTTGCTGGCGGCGACGATTGTCAAGAATCCGAGCACGGAATCGACCTACACGACCGGCGAGCGGACCATCGTGTTGGGTGGTAGCGCTTCGGGAGCCTCATTGGTGACCTGGGTCGACGAGGCGAACGAACTGTCCGGCGAGGCCTACGTAAGCTACGCCGATTGGGGTGTGGGTAGCTGGTTCACCGATCAGATCGGGTTGACTTTGGGATCCAATAGACTCGTGGTCAGCGCCCGTCGAAATGGGGTGACCGCGCCCGCCTGCGTGATCGACAGCCCGAACGTGGAATACGTGCCGGACACGACCGGTAGCGGGATGAGCAGTCGCGCCGGCGTGGCTCGACGACGCACGCACTCTCCCCAGGTATCCAGTGGGCTCTTCTACCTCCCTTCGTCCGCAGACTCCGACAGTAGTCGCAGTCATTCAGAGTGATCCCACGGTTGGGGCGCTGACGGGTAGGATGGAATTTGCGGAGTGCGAAGCGCGAGGGGATAGTGCCGGCTGGGCTTGATCCCCCGCATTCTAGATGGAGTCGGATTCCGGGAGGTGCAGCTGCCACCAACTGCGCGCCTTCTCGAGGGTCCAGGGCTCAGGGAAGACGATATCTCGTAGCGCGGTGGCCAGTTCGGTCGCCGACTGGAACCGGTCTTCCGGGTCTTTCTCCAGGCACTTCAACACGATATCGTCGAGCGCCGGCGGAACGCTGAACTCCGAGACATCGGATACTCGCTTGGGCTGGGCCGTGACGTGTTGGACCATCAGGTCGATGGGATCGTCGGCTTCGAACAGTGGGGCTCCGCTCAACAACCAGAAGGCGACTCCGCCCAAGCTATAGAGATCGGCGCGCCCGTCGATGAGCTCCAGACCGGCAACCGATTCCGGAGCGATGAACTGCGGAGTCCCCATCACGATCCCAGTACCTGTTATTCTCCGGTCGCCCTCGGCGATGATACGTTTTGCGAGCCCAAAGTCGAGAACCTTCGCGAAGTCATAGAGGCCGCCGCGGCAAGTGAGGAAGATGTTCGAGGGTTTGATGTCCCTGTGAACGATGTTGTTCGCGTGCGCCTCGGCCAGCGAGCCGCAGACCTGCAGCATTATGAAAGTGGTTCGTTCCGGCGGAATCGGTCCGAAGCGGAGAACGAGGTCATCGAGGTTCAGGCCCTCGAGGTACTCCATGGCGTAGTAGAACGTGTCCGACTCCGTACGTCCAAAGTCGTAGACGGTTATCGTGTTGGGATGTGTAAGCTTGGCCGACAGCTGTACCTCCCGCTCGAAGCGGAGCAGCGAAGCCTCGCCCTCACCGGGAACCGCCTGCATCACCTTGACGGCGCTGGGACGGCACATCAGTGTATGCCGAGCAACGAACACCATGCCCATTCCACCCCTGCCGATCTCTTTCTCGATGATGTAGGCGCCCAGCTGCTTCGCCTTGTGCAGGGATAAACGCATACGGTGGAGGCCTTTGGTGATGGCCACCGATATGATCGCCAGGATTCCCAGCTGGAACGTCCCCTCGTACAAGGTGGATTTGAACGCGTCGATCCCCTCGGCCTGCCAATGATGTTGGATACCGGGAACTGCCGCATAGGCCGCCAGGGCTACGATGGGGAAGCCGAACGCGCCGATCGCGGCCAGCCCGGCCTGCCATCCGACGGTGACGGGGATGGCGGCGGCGTGCATGAACAGGATGATCGCGACCGCGAACGTCGGGATGGCGTTCTGATCGAAGATGACGGCTATGAAATGAGATAGAAGGAGCGTGAAAGTCAGCAAGGAGAAGTCAATGATCAACAGGCTCCGCAGGCTCCAGCGCCTGACGAACACCAGAACGGTGGCCACTCCGACCGAGACTACGTATAGGTCATAAATCTCGTTGATCCAGGGCACGAACGGTGTGGCCAACTCGGGATCGAGCCCGACTATCCCGATGTAGAACACATGCGCCGCGACCGCGATCAGGAAGCCACCGGCGTAGATCAGTCGGCAGCGGCGTTGCATGAGTCGCCGCAGCTCATCCTCGAACGACGTCGGCTGATCGGCCGATATGGTTATCGGTTTGGTGTCGTGATAACCACTCATCATGACCCGGGGGGCAGCGGGGCACCGCTCTATTGCATATCGCGGATCCGTAGTTCGATTCCTTCCACCCCTTCCAGCAAGCGGACGAGTTCGCCGGTGTCCGTGCTGCCGAAGTGGTAAGGGTAGAGGATCCGTGGGCGGAATGCCTTCGCGGCATCCGCTAACATTTCGGGAGTCATCGTGTAGGGCAGATTCATCGGCAGGAACGCGATGTCGATGTCTTTCAGCCCTTCCATCTCGGGCGTGTTCTCGGTATCACCCGCGATGTATACGCGCGTATCGCCAAACGTGACCACGTATCCGTTGCCGGCACCCTTCGGATGAAAAGGCTGCCCGTTATCCCGCTTGTGTACGAGGTTGTATGCGGGGACGGCCTCGATGCTCAAGCCGGCCGCGGTACGCGTATCGCCGTTTTCCATCGTGACACTGCCGTCGACGCGGCCGGCGCAGGAATGTGCAACGATGACGACGGTGCCCTCTGTGCGTATCGCAGCGATAGCGTCGGGATCGAGATGGTCGCCGTGCTCGTGCGTGACGAGTACGAGGTCCGCCTCAGGCAAAGAACTGTAGTCCGCTTCTCGTCCGACCGGATCCACGTGCACCACCGTGCCCTCGTAGCGGAACATCAGAGTGCCATGCCCGATGAAGGTGATCGTGATGTCGCCGGCGGCGGTCGATATGACGTCGCTCTCGAAGGTCGCTTGACCCAACGCCCAGCCGCTCGCGAAGAGGGGCGTCAAACAGCAAAGCAAAGCGATCGTCGGTACGTAGGCTCGCATAGGCACCTGCCGGAGAGAGGATTTATTGGACTGTAATAAACAGTGTACAGAACTCGCTGTCGGTCGGCCAGATTCGTGATCAGCCCTCCCAGAGCGTGAGCATGCAGATGAGATTGACGACCAGTTCCCCGAGCCAACACCTCCGGGAGGTCATCGTGCGGCCTGTAGGCCGGCCCCGGTCGCGCCGGCGCTCAGGAGACCCACGGCCGTGCGACGAACGATGTGGTGCCCCGTATCTGCGATGAAGACCAGACTGGTGGGAGAGATCGCCAACCCCCGCGGCCGGCTGAACGACGACGCCGCCGCCGACAGAAGATCGCCTTGGAACCCTTCGTCACCGGTTCCGGCGAACGTCACGATCAAACGCGATTCGAGATTGACGAGCCGGATACGGTGGTTGTCGGTGTCTGCGATGAACAAGCTTCGTCCGTTCGCACCGATCGCCACTGAGTAGGGACTGTCCAACAGCGCATCGACGGCCGGGCCACCATCGCCCCTGAAACCGGCGCCACCGGCCCCCGCCACCGTCTCGATGAGGGACGTCTCGAGATCTACCAGTCGAACGCGATGATTACCGCTGTCGGCTATGTAGAGGATGTGATCTCTGATCGCGAGGCCCGCCGGCTGTTTCAGGCGCGCGCTCGTCGCCGGTCCTCCATCCCCACCGAACTCCGGCGCTCCCGTGCCCGCGAACGTGACGAGCGTGCCGTCGTTCTGCAAGCGCCGGATGCGGTTCCCGGCGAGCTCGCTGAAGTAGATCCGACCGTCGCCGTCCACGGCCACACCGACGGGCGTCGCGAGGTTCGCCGCGAGCGCCGCAACGGTGTCGGGAGCGGTGCCCTGGATGCCCGTCCCGGCGAGTGGTGTCGCTGTTGCGCTCGCCAAATCCAGTCGCCAGATCCTGTGCCCACGTGGATCGGCCAGTACGAGCCCTCCCGTGCCGTCGAGCGCGATACCGTCCGGCCGTTGAACGCGCGGCTCCTCCTGTCGCTGACGGTGGTCAAGCAGCACAGAGATCTCTCCGCTCGACCCGACTTGCAAAATCCGGCCGTTCATGTGATCGGCGATGTACAGTTCGCCGTCTATCCCGGTCGCCACGCCGCGCGGCGAATCGAGCTCGCTCTGCGTTGCGACGGATCCGACGCTATCGCCCGCGACCTCCGGGATCCCGGCGACGATCCTGACTATGCCCGGCGCATCGCCGACGACAACGAGAGGATCGCCGCAGCCGATTGCGCAGACAGTCGCTGCGATCGCGATCAGGGCTCGAGTCGAGTCACCCATATGTCGTAATCGCCAAAGCGGCTCTCCCTCGCGAAGGCGAGCAGTGCCCCATCCGGCGAAACCGCGGGCTCGCGGCCGCCGTCGGTCCCCGGGATCGGCTCGGTCCCCGATCCGTCAGCTGCCATGCGCCAGATCTGGTCCGCGTGGCGGAAATAGATGGTGCTGCCGTCCGGTGACCACGCCGGCTCATCACCTTCGCCCAGTTCGGTCAGGCCGCTGCCGTCTGGTTGAACGATGCTGATGACGTGACGGCCCGGCATGTACTCGGTTCTTATCTGTGAGCATACGAGCCCGAAGTCTCCGATGTAGTCA
>JASFLD010000222.1:0-7069 GCA_050118275.1 Gemmatimonadales bacterium | reverse complement strand
CTGGTTACCGGCGCGGAACGTATCTTCCGCTAGTAGGCCCGCGCCCAGACGACTTCGTGCTCGGAGTCTCTCCCACAGATACACCGATCCGGCGTCCGCTCGCTGCGGAAGGCCGCGTCGGGGATCACGCGGATCGTCGCCTTCGTGTCCTCTTTGACGCGCGCCTCACACTCCTCCGCGCCACAATAGCCGGTGTAAATGAAGCCGCCGCCGGTCGCGAAGATTCGCTTGAACTCCTGATAGTCGCTGACGTCGCGAAACGAGTTGGCCTCCCGCCGTTGCAGCGCCGCCTCCAGCAGCTCGCTCTGCATGCTGGCGAGGATCTCCGGCAACCGCGTCGACAGCTCGGCTTCCGCTATCGGCGCCTTGCGCGCTTCGGCACCGGCGCTGAAACGTCGCACGGACATCACCTGCTCCTTCGCCACATCCTTCGGCCCGACCTCGAGACGGACCGGCACGCCTTTGGCCTCCCACTCGTAGTACTTCGCGCCGGGGTTCAGCGTATCCCGGTCGTCCAGTCTGACTCGCACGGCTCCACTCAACCGCTTTCTGATGCGTTCCGACGCCTCCATCACCTGGCTCTTCTGCTCATCCGATTTCCAGATCGGCACGATCACCGCTTCGATCGGAGCCAGACGCGGCGGCAGCACCAGACCCAGATCGTCGCTGTGCGTCATGACCAGGCCGCCGACCAGGCGAGTCGACACGCCCCACGACGTGCTCCAGACGTACTCGTGCTCACCGTCTTCCGTCTGGTACTTGACGTCGAAGGCGCGGGCGAAGTTCTGGCCGAGATTGTGCGATGTGCCCGCCTGCAGCGCCCAGTTGTCCTGCATCAGCGCCTCGCAGGCGTAGGTCCGCTCGGCGCCGGCGAACTTGTCCCACTCCGTCTTGATCCCGGTCACCGGCGGCATGGCCATCCACTCCTCCATGAACTGCCGGTACAGCCCGAGGATCAGCAGAGTCTCGCGCTGCGCGTCGTCCCAGGTGGCGTGCGCGGTATGCCCCTCCTGCCAAAGGAACTCGAGGGTGCGCAGGAACGGCCGGGTCCGCATCTCCCAGCGCACGATGTTCGCCCACTGGTTGATCAACAGCGGCAGGTCACGGTAGCTATGGATCCAATCGGCCATGATCGGCCAGATGATCGCCTCGGATGTGGGGCGCACGACGAGCGGCTCTTCCAGCTGCTTACCTCCCCCGTGCGTGACCAGGGCGATCTCGGGCGCGAAGCCCTCGACGTGCTCGGCCTCCTTCTTCAGAAACGACTCGGGGATGAAGAGTGGGAAGTAGGCGTTCTGATGCCCCGTCTCCTTGAACATCGCGTCCAGTGCCGACTGCATGAGCTCCCAGATCGCATAGCCGTGCGGACGTATCACCATGCAACCGCGCACAGGCGAGTAGCCGGCCAGCTCACCGCGTTGGACGACACCGTTGTACCAGGCGGAGAAGTCTTCGCTCCGCGGAGTCAGTGCTTTCTCTTCGGCCATCGACACCCTCTAGCGCTACGGATTCTCCAGTTCATTCGTATCACTCTGCGGCTCGTCCGGCGGCGGCGGAAGTTCCGCTTCTGTCGGACCGTCATCCGACGTTGGACCTTCTTCCTTACGGGACAACGCCCAGAACCCCAGCGGCAGCATGACGAGCGTGCCTACCCAGCCCAAGACGCGAGCCCGCGGCCCCAGCGTGCGCCGCAACACGGCGCTGGCCGCGATGACCACTGCGCTGCTGGCGACGGCTCCGACGCCCAGCGGCGCGATCCGCTCCCAGACTGACGACATCCCCCGCTGCAGCGAGCTTCCATCTGTCGTTACCGGTTGCTCAGTCACGCAGTTCCTCACTCCTCATCGTCGGCGGTCCGACCCCATTCGGGGTTCACGGCGTAGACGTACGAGCGGTGTATCCGGTTCCGCCCGCTGCGCGCGGCTTCATCCCAGCCGTCGGGCGGTATCCACTCGCCCCAAATCACTGGTATCAGCTTGCCCTGCCTCTGCGACGTCTGGTGGAAGGCGTAGAGCACGGCGCGCACGGCGACCAGGGTCGTGTCGGCCCGTTGCAGCGAGTCGAGCGCCAGCCGAACGGTCTTGATCATCGACTCCTGCGGTCCCGGAAGCAGCGACATCAACCGGTAGGTGACTTTCTTCGACTCGTCCGCATTGGGCTCGACCTCGAACACCTGATAAGGGAGCGGCGACACCGTATCGAGATAGACCGCCCTGGCCCCGGCATCCTCTGACCTACGGCTTCGACTCGCGTCCTGGTTACTCGCCCTGTCGGACGTGCTCTCGCCGGTCTCACTGCCGACACACGCCCAAAGGCCGGCCAACAGCGGAACCATCAGGAACCACATGCAGGTTCTACGGATCGATTCGGTGTTACGACGTTCGCGCATCATCCTTCTCATCGAGCAGCGTTTGTGGAAGTTGATCCAGATCCACCATCGTCTCGGTGCCGGTGGACATGTCCTTGAGCCGCGCTTGCTGCGCATCGACCTCGCTGGGACCCAGGATCACGGCCCAGCGAGCGTTCAACTGGTCGGCGCTCTTCAGCTGGTTACCGATCCTCCGCTCGCGAAACTCATAGACGGCCGACAGACCCGCCGACCTCACGGCCTGCGCCGTTCGCAGCGCCTGCCGCCTGCCCTGCGTGCCCAGCCAGGCGACGAAACAGTCCAGCGAGCCCGTCGACTGAGGGAAAAGCTCATGGTCGCGCAGAAGTTCGGTCAACACCACATCTCCCATGCCGAAACCCAGTGCCGGCATGTCGACGCCAGCAATCTGGTTCAAGAGCTCATCGTAACGACCGCCGCCGCAGATCGCACGCAACTCGCGCCGCGCATCCCAAAGCTCGAAGACGATCCCTGTATAGTAGGCTAGCCCGCGCACGACAGAGAGATCGACTTCCACGTAGTCGGCTACACCGAGCCCGTCCAGATGCTCCAGGTACTGTGACAGTTCATCCAGGCTTTGCGCGACCCTGGACACGTTGCCGAACTCGGCCCGCAATCCGTCGATCCCGCGCAGTTCGATTGTCGCAAGGACCCCGTCGATCGTGTCACCGGAGAGCCCGGCATCCCTTAATCGATCCTCCAGGCGTCCCCGCGGCTCGCGGTCCAGTTTGTCCACCACCTGGTAGACGGCGTCGAGCTTCGCCTCCCCGACGCCCAGGTGTCGGAAGATGGCCCCCAAGACCCGACGGTCCGACACACGGGCTCGGACCTGGCTGGCGTCCAATCCACAGGCGCGCAGGATGTCGATTCCGGCGGCGAGCAGTTCCGCATCGGCCAAGACGTCGGTTTCGCCCAAAATGTCCAGATTGAGCTGGAAATGTTCGCGCAAACGGCCCCGCTGTTTCCGTTCGTACCGAAAGAGCTGTGGCGTCGAGAACCAGCGGACCGGTTTCCTCAACGACCTGGCGCGCGCTCCAACCATGCGTGCCAGCGTCGGTGTCATCTCCGGTCGCAGCGCGACGCGGCGGCCGCCTTTGTCCTCGAACTCGTAAAGCTGTTGTACGATCTCCTCACCCGACTTGCGCGTGTAGATTTCCAGTGGCTCGAGCGGCGGCCCGTCGTACTCCTCGAAACCGTAGCGTCGCGCCACGTCGCGCCACACCGCCATCACGTAGGAGCGCTCGGCGAAGTCCTCGGGATAGAAGTCCCTGAACCCGGGCAACCCTTTGAAATCAGCCATCCGTCTATCCGACCCGTTTCTCGTGCAGCGGCCCAACCGGGATGTTCAGGTACCGCATCGCGTCACCCACGGTGTGGTGCGAGCCCGTAACCACAATCGTCTGCCCCATCTCCATGGCGCGCTCGAGCGCGCCGGAAAAATCCTCCACCACCTCGACAGAATAGCTCGAGATCGTCGCTGCCACTGCCCGGGCGTTCCAGCGGCGCTCGGGCGGCGAACTGGGCGCCGTCGTGAACACTGACACATCCGCCAACGCCAGCAGCGGCGGCAGCATCTCGGGCCACGGCTTGTCTCCCATGATCGCCACCACCAACGCCAGTGGCTCGGGCAGGCTAAGACTCGTCAGCGCCTGGGCCAGGACATCCACCGCGGCAGCGTTGTGAGCCACGTCCAGCAGCCAGGTCCGACCCCGGCGTTCCACGATCTGCAACCGCCCCGGCCAGCGGACGGCCGCGATGCCGGCACTTATCTCGTGCCCCTGCGGTCGCAAGTCGGACGCCAGGTTTTGCACGGTGAGCGCCGCCAGACCCGCGTTCCAAGCCTGGTGTGCCCCCAGCAGCGGGCAGCGCAGCCGCATCGCCTCCGACGAGCCCGGACCGACGTACTCGAGCTCGGTGGCGTCACGCAACATGCGGATCCTCCGCACCGCCGCATCGTAGCCCAGCTGCGAGATAGGTGCTCTCGCTCGCGCCGCCGTCTCCCGCACGATCCGACCCGCCTCCGGCTCCAGGCGACCCAATACCAGAGGAACGCCCGGTTTACTGATGCCAGCTTTCTCGCCCGCAATCGCCGAAAGCGTTCGACCCAGGTAGTCGGCATGATCCCAGGCCACATTCGTGATCGCCGCGACCTCGGGCAACAGCACGTTCGTCGCGTCCAGCCGCCCGCCTAGCCCTACCTCAGCGACAGCGAAGTCGACCTCTGTCTGCGCGAAGCAGAGGAACGCCAGGGCGGTCGTCGCCTCGAAGAAGGTCGCGCCCAACTCTTCCGCCAGGGGCTTGAGTCGCGTCGCGCCTTCGACCAGCATGTCCTCAGCCACCGGCTGACCGTCCACCCGAATCCGCTCGCCGAAATCCACCAGATGCGGAGACGTATACAGGCCGACCCGATGCCCGGCGCTCGCCAAGATGCTGGCGATCATCGCCGCCACCGAACCTTTGCCATTGGTGCCGCCAACGTGCACGGAGCGATAGGCCATGTGAGGCCGGCCCACGCTTTCGAGCATGGTCCGCACTCTGCTCAAGCCCCAACGGATCTCTCCGCTGGGCTGTAGTCCGAGAAGCTCCGACAACACCGCCGTGGCCACTATCGCACCCGGCTCGCGGGCAGGCGCAGCCGGGTCAATCCCGCCAGCATCCTGTACATGGCGCCTAATAATAAGGGAGAGTCAATCAATCGGTAGGGTTCACCGGTGGCCGCGTCGGGTCTGCTGCGGCAACGATGACGGCAGTTCCGCCACTCCTAAGCGCCGTTCATCATATGTTCCAGCAGGCGCGTGACGGTGGCCTTGAGCGCGGGTCGCGGGACGACCATGTCGACGATTCCGTGCTCGAGCAGGAACTCGGAACGCTGAAAGCCCTCGGGCAACTCCTGACCGATCGTCTGTTCGATCACGCGGGGCCCTGCGAATCCGATCAGCGCTCCAGGCTCGGCTATTATCACATCCCCAAGCATGGCGAACGAAGCCGTCACTCCCCCCGTCGTTGGATTGGTCAACAGCGATATGTAGGGGAGGTGGGCTTTGTGCATGCGGCCCAGCGTACTCGAGGTCTTGGCCATCTGCATCAACGAGAGCACACCCTCCATCATTCGGGCACCGCCCGACGCGGAGACGATGATCAAAGGATTGCGTCCTTCCAGCGCCCGCTCGGCGACCCGCGCGATTTTCTCGCCGACCACCGACCCCATGGAGCCGCCGATGAAGCCGAAGTCCATTACGGCGAACTGGACTGCTCGTCCATCCATATGGCCGCGTCCCGTGACAACGGCCTCCTTGCCCTTACCCTTGCGGAGCGCGCGCTCGTAGCGCTCCGCATACGGAGTCGGGCCCACGAAGGAGAGCGGGTCGACGGACCGTAACTCGGCGTCGTACTCCTCCTCGAGACCCTGATCCAGGAGGACCGTCGCATATTCCGCCGGCTGGATGCGGAAATGGAAGCCACACTTCATGCAGACACTGAAGTTATCGGCCAACTTCTCGCGATAGATGATCTCCCCACATTCGCCGCACTTCGTCCAGACGTCGGCGGGCAGATCTCGCTTCTTTCCGGCCAGCTTCTTCTTCTCTTTTCGAAACCAGGCCATGGGCTTCAGCTCGGATCAAATGTGATGGCGCCGTCCTCGGCTAAGCAATTAGCCAAGCCTTCAAGATCGGTCGCAGGCGAGCTCATTGCAATGGGCGCCCCAACAGCCGGGATCAGCGGCCCGTCTTGCGCTCCCTCGCCGCCTGCTGGATGATGGCGAGGGCCACGAAGGAGACGAGCAGAAAACTGCCGCCGTAGCTGACGAACGGCAGCGGCAACCCGGTGATCGGCAACAGCCCCACCGTCATCCCGACATTGGCCACCAGGTGTGCGAACCAGAGGGCGAAGATGCTGAAGACGACGGTCGAAGCGAAGGGATCGTCCGCCCGCTGCGCGATCAGTACCAACCGCCACAAGATGACAGAGAAGCACAGCAAGACGAGGAAGACGCCGACGAAGCCGAACTCTTCACCGACCACGGCTATGATGAAGTCGGTGTGTTGCTCGGGCAGAAACGCTAGACGCTTCTGGGTACCCAGCGTGAAACCTTTGCCCAGCCAACCGCCGGAGCCGATCGCGACTTGCGATTGAATCAGGTGCCAACCCGCCCCACGTGGATCCGCCCCGGGCTGCAGGAAAGCCAGGATCCGCACCTGTTGGTACGGTGCCAGGCTGCGCCAGACCGGGAGAACCACCACGCCCATGGCGATGTTCGCGAGGATGACCGCCAGCGACTCGCCCAAGTACGCTCTCGTCCAGTACAGAAACGCGATGACGAATAGGAACCAGATACCCCAGAGAGGCGTCGAGAAGGCCAGCGCGAGACTCACCAGTGGACTGACGAACAGAACGAGCTTCGTGGCGGACAAGCCGGACCAGTACAGCGCCGCTATCAGAACGGCGACGAACACCGCGGCAGTGCCGAGATCGGGCTGTGCCATGGTCAACAGCAACGGCACGAAGACCACGAAAACGAACGGCCATAACTCCCACAGTCCGTCCGGCGGTCGCTCGCGCGCCGCAACAAGCTTGGCCAGCATCAATGTGGTGGCGAGCTTGGCCAGTTCGGACGGCTGAAAACCGATTCCGCCGAACCGGATCCAGCTGCGCGGGCCGTCACCGCCGCCGATGACCAGGACG
>JASFLD010000221.1:0-7081 GCA_050118275.1 Gemmatimonadales bacterium | reverse complement strand
CTCCGGGATCGCAGCGGATACAGGGCAGGCCGACGACCAGCTGTCCTTCGTCGCTTGGCAGCAGTGTCAGATACCGGGATCTGAAGTAGAAGAGCTTCAGTAGCACGCTGTGGCAGCGGGGGCAGGGCACGCGACCGGCCCAGACCGTACGGCCGAAGCGTCGCCAGCGCATCACGCCGGCGTAAAGATCGTCCTCCAGACTGAAGTCGCCCGTCAGATTCGACAGGCCGAGACCGGTACCCAGATAGGAGACAGCGGCATACGTGGCGGCGCCGATTTTCGAGAAACGGCTCTTGAAGTGTGCGTAGCGGCGGCGAAGCTCACGACCGTAGCGCCACCACGCTTCCTCCGGTAGCGGCGTCTTGCCCACGCGGATCAGCTCGCGCCCTCCTTCCTCCAGCAGCGCGACATTCTCGGTCCGGTAGAGAAGCCGGGCGCCGGAGCCGGCGGCGCGCTCGAGACGACCGAGCGCCGCGAGGCGGTCCTCGCGAAACCAGAGGTTCCAGCCATTGCATCGGTCGCACACCGTCCAGACGCGCCGACGCTCTGGATCGAACGCCGTTCTCAGTCCAGGGCGCAGATCACCGGCCGTCCCCCTTTGTACCAGCGAGCGGCCACAGTAGAAACAGAAACGAAGCATCTCATTCATAAGATGGCGCGAGGGGCTCGAGATGGGCAAGCGATCGGGCCTGCAAGGCGCGGGAGGGGAGCGCACGATCGCTTCCGAATCGGCGAGCTCGGCTGTATCGTTGGATGTTGCGATGTGAGGGATCAATCCGACCGGGCCGGCGTATTTGTATACAACCTGATCGGTGAAAGCATGGTGGACGTTCTAGAATCAATAGTTCCGACCCGTTATTGGCGGAGGCTCGAGGATGGGCGGGTCCAGTGCGACCTGTGCCCTCGATATTGCCGTCTGCGCGAGGGGCAGCGAGGTCTGTGCTTCGTCCGGATGCGGCAGGACGACGCGGTGGTGCTGACGACGTACGGCCGCTCGTCGGGGTTTTGCGTCGATCCGATCGAGAAGAAGCCGCTCAACCATTTCTATCCGGGGACGCCCGTGCTGTCGTTCGGGACGGCGGGCTGCAACCTGGCATGCAAGTTCTGCCAGAATTGGGATATCAGTAAATCGCGGGAGATGGACCGGCTGGGCGACATGGCATCGCCGGCGGGGCTCGCCGAGGCGGCGCGCCGTCTGGGATGCGGCAGTGTCGCGTTCACCTACAACGACCCGGTCATCTTCCACGAGTACGCCATCGACGTCGCCGACGCCTGCCACGAGGTCGGCATCAAGACGGTGGCGGTGACGGCGGGCTACGTGTGCGATGAGCCGCGGCGCGAGTTCTATCGCCACATGGACGCGGCGAACGTGGATCTCAAGGGCTTCAGCGAAGAGTTCTACTGGCAGCTGGCCAAAGGTCATCTCCAGCCGGTGCTCGACACATTGGTCTACCTGAAGCACGAGACCGACGTATGGTTCGAGCTGACGACTCTACTGATTCCGGGCAGGAACGACTCCGCGGATGAGATCGAAGCGATGACATCCTGGGTTGTGGAGCGGCTGGGGCCGGACGTTCCGATGCACTTCACGGCGTTCCATCCCGACTGGAAGATGCTGGATGTGCCGCCGACGCCGCCCGTCACTCTGAGGCGAGCCCGGGAGATCGCCATGCGCAACGGTGTGCGCTATGCCTATACCGGGAACGTGCACGATCCTCAGGGTGGTAGCACGCTCTGCCATGCGTGCGGCGAAACGCTCATCGGTCGCGATTGGTACACGCTGCGAGAATGGAATCTGACCGCTGGCGGGCGCTGCGCGGCTTGCGGCGCCATGTGTGCCGGCGTGTTCGAGACATCACCCGGCACATGGGGGGCGAAACGCCTTCCGGTTCACATCGGACGCTAGCCTGCGCCGGGCGGCACCTCAGTTCATTGCAGCGGCCGCCAGCAGGTAGGTCAGGTTCGCCGTCCCGTCCATGATCGGTTCGTTGGTCGAGTAATCGCCGTAGTCGTCGTGATACACGGCGCGGCCGGTGTTGAAGCGAGCGTACTCGTCCTCGTCAAAGAGTGTGATGCCGCGGAGGCTCTCGAAGATCGAGCGGTAAACCGGCCCGTCGACCAGGCCGCCGGTCAGCTGAATACCGAGCTCGTGCGAGACCACAGAGTGGGGGTCGCGAGGGTACACGCCAGTCGCCGGCAGGCCGATCACCATCGAGACGCCCCACGGGTTGACTCCGAACAGCCAGTCGACCGCCGCGCTCTCCATCTGCCGGTACGTGTCATCCCCCGACATCTTGCGATACAGCAGCGCCTGCGTCGCGAACGACGCCATCAAGTTGTTCGAGCACCAGATGAAAGGGACCCCGACCCGGAAGCCGTTGAGCGCGCGTCCGGCGACCGCCGCGAGGCCGCGACGGTAGTAGTCGACCACGGTGTCGCGGATCGCGGGCGGCGCGTGTCGCCAGATCTCGTAATGGCCGTAATTGTGCCAGGGAAACCACTGGTAATGGTTGGCCGTGTCGGCTCCCATCCAGGGTGTGACCGGCTCACGCGCGGAGTAGGCGATCGCCTCGTCGAGGTAGCGTGGAGTGCCGGTGAGAGCGTACAGCTCGATCGCCGCCAGCTCCATGTCGTCGACCCAGTTGTCCTCCTCGTAGAAGTAAGGTGCTCGAGCCGGAGCGGTCTGACAGACGCCTGGGTTAGCACGGCCGATCTCGTACGCCATGACGGCCTTGGTCTTCAGGGTGTCGGCGAATGCCGGGTCACGCTCCCGAAGCACCTGCGAGCCCAGGGCGAAGGAGGAAGCGAACTTCCCGGCCGTCGATGCGATGCCCGTCGAGCGGTTCTTGTACTCGAGCAGTCCCTGCGGCTCGCCCGTGCAGGGGTACACCGGCCGCGGCCCTCCGCGCCCCCAGCCGTAGTCGGATGAGTCGTTGACGGGTAGGTCGGCGAAGACGTGATCGCGGTCATCTCCCAACTGGTTGAACACCGTGCCATCTCCCGGGAACATGCGCGACAACCAGTCGAGTCCGTGCCGCGCTTCGTCGAGGACATCGGGAAGGCCGTTCGCGCCCGGCAGCCCACTCGCCTGGTGAGCGTCGCCGAAGACATCGGGGTTGTCGCGATAAGCGATCAACAAGGAGAAGGTTGCGTGGGCCGAGGTCGTCACATACTGGAGGTAGTCGGCGGCGTCCGCCCAACCGCCGGCCACTGGCACGAACTCGCCGGTCCGTGTCGGGTGATCGACGATGATGCCGTCGGTCTCGTGATGGACCGAGTCGTTGAATACCGGATTGAAGCCCGAACGCTGTTGGCGCAGGTAGACGAGCAGCGTATCGGCGGCACCGGCATAGGCGTCTTCGCTGATCGCAACGGGCCGTGAATCGGTACCGGCGGCGTGTAAGCGGTAGACTCCGGGTTGGCGCAAGTCGGTGAAATCGAGGCGGTGGACGGCGGCGCACGGCGCGAATGCCTCGGCTTCCTCCGCCGGCGCGGGGCCGTACGCAACGTCGCCGGCGACATCGCGGACCGTGAAGTCCGTGATCGTCGTCGGCTCGAGAGAACAGACGACGGCAACCTTCCGGGCGTTGGGAGCGTAACCGATCTGGTTGGTCCGAATGAAGTCGACGGGCTCGCGTCGGCAGGAAGCCACAGCGATCACGATGAGCACGGCGGCGACCGGTCTTCGGTTCATGATTCGATCTTTCGACGCTCGGGTATCACACGGTGCCGGTCCTGGGTCGCGGAGGTTCAGAGCTTCACCACGAGCGCTACGGTGAAGAAGCTATCCAGCTTCTCGAGCGGGACCCGCACCGTCCCCGGTTCTCCCGTCGGTGTCTCTAAATCGACCTCCGTGAGGGCCGGGTCCTTCCGCCAGAGGAGCTGTAACGCGGGCTTGAAGGCCAGCTTGGAGCTGATCGAAATCGGCAACGCGTTGGTGAAGTCGAGACGGATATCATCCGTCGTCTCGAGGTTGAAGTCGCCGGTCAGCCGGCTCTCCAGCTCGGTCGATGAGGTGAGCCTCCACCAGAGGTCGTACGACAGCCGGACACCCGGGAAATCCGCCTTGACGAACGGATTCTTCACGACGTCGTCTTGGAACGAATAAGTGGCGGCGTAGTCCGTGCTCAGGCGCACGCGCTCCTTGTCGAGCCAGCTGTTACCCGCGCCCAGTGCCAGCAGCAGCCGGCTGTCGATTCCGGCGAAGGTGTTGCGGTACCAATCGACGCCGCCGAGCAGGAAGAAGCGTTCGCTGATCTTGTAGTCGTATTTCCCGCGCAGATAGTAGTTCTCCGCCGTCTTCTCTCGCTGCGTCTCCGACACCAGGGTGAAATCGTCTGCCGTGCCGACGGCGGTGCGCGTGGTCGTCCCGGACTCGGTTCGCACCGCGCCGCCCTCGAACTTGAGGGCGCTCTTTTCCCATTCCCGCGCCAGCGTGCCGGCGAGTCCGAGCGTATTCGATGTGGAATTGCCGGCGGTCCAGACGCCGCTGATTTCGGCGGTGAAAGCCCAACGCTGTGCTTCCTCCTCCTGCGCTCGTACCGTGCCGGCGCTGAGGGACAGAAGGGTGGCGAAAACCATCATCGTTTTGCGGTGCTCGAATCTCGTTCGCATATGTGGCTGACTCTCCGATTCCGAGTTCTGGTCTCAATTTGCCGGAGGGACGGTACTACGCCGGAAGGGGATTCTCAAGAGGCGTTCCACGGGTGTGCGGTCGCGGATCGGCACCGGCCGGCTGGGACGTGCAGACGGAAGAGGCGAGGTGCGAACGGACGGCTCCGTTGAGCCGCTGCACAGGAGCTGTGGCTCGGGCGCGGCACATGTAATTTGAGCCACAATTGCACAAGCGGCGCGGCCGGGGGCGCCGGGGCCTGGCACCGACCCAGAAACGGCACCACCGCAGCGCTGTGGCTGCCAGAATGGCGGCATGCGAATTGCTATGAGCGTAGGGTGACCGTTACGACCTCTCTCTGGTCGACCGACGAGGGACGGATGACGAACAGCACAGCGGTCGATATGGCTGCAGCGGTTCGAGACCCGTCACGTGGTCGCGATCGGCAGAGCGGGCCGCCCCGGGTGGTGGCTCAGAAGGCCGTCTCGGAAATGCGGCTGGCGGTGGGGCAATCGCTGTTCGCGCTCCAGGGTCCAGTCGGAGTTTTAGAAATGAGAAAGAGGAGATGAATTCCAAGAGGGAGTTTTCGCGCTCCTGGGGAAAGCTCTTTCTCCTGTTCATCGCGCTGAGCATTGTACTCATCGCGCCGGTTATCGGTTTTCTCAACGCGATGGATGGCAGGATCATTCTGGGCAAGGGCCAGTACCTAGCTGAGTCCCATGGCCCCGTCTACAAGGTCGGCTTCGTCGATGCGTTTACGCTGTTCGTCGAGCCCGAGCGTCAACTGGACGAGGGCCTGGGGACGGCGTGCATTCTTGCGGCGATCGCGTTCGTGTCACTGGCGTTCGGCGTTGTGCTCGCATGGATGAAGCGGCGCGCGGCTCACGATCCCGATCGATTCTTCATCGCGCTTTCTCTTGTCTTCGGCTTTCTGGCCGCAGATCAGGTCTTGTTGATACATGCCATTCTGGGCCGCAACCTGAAGTTCTTGACCGAGCTCTTCAGACTATCGAGCGACTTTCCATTCATCGACCGACCGGTCGACGGGATCATCGTGCTTTCCAGCATCGCCACAGGCGTCGTCCTGACGAGGTATCGCAAGACGCTGTTCGCCTCACGCGGAGCGCTGGCCCTATTGGGGATGGCCGTGGCGTGCTTCCTGGCGGGCACTCTCACCGACATGTCCGCGTTGCCCGAGTTGCCGGTCGAAAGGGTTTCTGGACTGTTGAGTCCGGCCTTTGGTATCGCCGCGCTGGTGGTGCTGGGAATATCTCAGCTACGCTCGGCGATGGCGGCCCTGAGGCCCGCGGCGCCGGCGGCTCCTTTGTTCACGTTGTTCCATTGGGACGGGGACGATCTCGCCTAGCGCATCCCGCTGGAACGAACCCGCATCCCCTTCGCCCACCGAATAGCCTGCGCGTTTTCGAACCCGACACGGACCCGAGCTTTCATCAGCCACGCGGATAGGTGTGGTTAGAGCCAGCGGCTAGCTGTGCGGCCGGCCGGATGATAGAATGGCGACGGCCGTTCTGGCCCTACGTCGAGGCTGGGGACGCCGGCCCGAATTCTGGCTGATTGGACAGGGACGATGGAACTCATGGTTGTGATCAAGAGTGCGAGTCGTTGCGGGAAGTCTGCGGGTGCACTGGCAGCGGTGGCTGCTGCAGTTTGCGTGGCCTTCGGCCCAGCCAGTGCGCAACCCGCAATAGCCGATCTGGACACGGTGCGCGCCGGTCGCTTCGATTTCGGCAAGATGTGGACGTTCGAGTACGCCCCGTCGGAGTACTTCAGCTCGACCTACGGCTTCGATGCCGACGAGGGCTGGTTCGAGCGAGCCCGACTCTCGGTGTTGCGCATACCGGGCTGCTCGGCGTCGTTCGTATCACCGAATGGGCTGGTGGCAACGAACCACCACTGTGTGCGCGGAGTGGTCACGCGGGTCGCTCGGGAGGGTGAGAATTTGCTCGATGACGGGTTCGTCGCGCGTTCCATGGAGGAGGAGCGTCGTGACGTGCACATGTACGCCGACCAGCTCATCGCGATCGAGGATGTCAGCGACGAAATGTTCGCGGCCCTTGATCGGGCGGGCTCGGGCGAGCAGCGCGAGCGGGCCGAGCGGGAGACACGCGCGGCCATCGAGTCGCGCCTGAGCGAAAGGTATGCCGAGCGGGGGGATTCGATCCGGGTGCAGATCGTGGCGCTCTACCACGGCGGGCGATACTCGGCCTACGTATTCCGTCGGTTCACGGACGTCCGGCTGGTGGTCGCGGCGGAGTTGCAGATGGGGTTCTTCGGGGGTGATGCGGACAATTTCACTTATCCGCGTTATGATCTCGATTTCGCCTTTCTCAGGGTGTACGATGGCGATGGCCGACCGTACGAGTCGGAGCACTACTTCGGCTGGAGCGAGGCAGGCGTCGAGGAGGGTGATGCCGTGTTCATCATCGGCAATCCCGGCTCGACGAACAG
>JASFLD010000220.1:0-7109 GCA_050118275.1 Gemmatimonadales bacterium | reverse complement strand
TACTCCCGACACCGACTACACCGGGTCGGACCAGTTCACCTACAGCGTCACCGACGGCAACGGCGCTTCCGATCAGGCGACGGTGGACATCGATATCGTCGACCCGACAGCCGTCGACTACACCCTGCAAAGGGTGCGTGCTCGGGCCGACAAGGAATTGAAGCTGGAAGCGGCCTTCATCATCAAGAACGAAGGAAACCGCCAGCAAGGTCCGGTGCAGGTCGAGCTCTACGTCGACGATCCCGAGGCCCGGAACGGCGGCCCGAAATGCACCATGCAAGCCTCCGACGAACCCGGACGCGGCTCGACCGCCTACTGGTTCGCGCCGTCCACGGGCTGCGACATCTCACTCACTACGAAGGAAGCGCCCGCCGACTACCTGATCACGATCAGGGTCGTCGATCAGTCGCCCGATTCGCAGACCGACGTCGTGCGCGTTAGGCAGATCGGCAAGATCAAGGGCGTGATGAGCGCCATCCAGAGGGCGCTGCGCCGAGGTGGCAGCGGCGGATAGTCCACTCGGCAGACTCAGGCAGCAGTCGATCGGGAAGGTAGGGGCGTTGCCGGCCCCTACCTTCCACACCACCGCACGTTCGGATCCGAATACGGCGCCTCACACAGGGCGGGTGAGTCTCCGATGCTCCGCGAGAAGGTTCACGAGTCCGGGCTGGGACAGCCGGCTGGGTGGGGGGCCAGACGAAGCATCGTCCGGCCCTTTCGCTGTCACGATCAAGCACCGCTTGTCAGTGTCACCTCAGGCTCGGGTTATCCCTCGAGTAGTGTCGTGAGAACTTCCCGTGGCCCATCAAGAACAGCACAACGGTGAATGCGGCGACGATCAACGAGGACAGTACCCAATCGCCGATGCCGCAAGCGGCTCGACCCTGCTCTGTGCAGAAGACCGCATAGGTCAACCAGACCCACGCCGGGACGGTGAAGAGCGAGACGCACCACGGGATCCAAGCGGGCAGATACTTGTTGAGCTTTCGAGACATCTGAACCCCCTATGCGTTTCGACCCTCCACCGTACCGGGGCCAGCGCGCACCGCCGACGGTCCGTCCGGACGATGATCAACGGGCGGAAACACTCCCATCTTGGCTTCATTCACTCCAGGATACACGCCGGATGCGAACTCTATTCGGATAGCGGTGCCCGGCACTGACCCTGCCCGACGCTCGCGACCAGGAATTGGATGCATGGCTCCAGTTCCTCGCCCCACTCATCGACCCGACCCTAGAAGAGAAAGGCCGCACGGTGCCATCTCCCAGCACCATGCGGCCGTTCGCCAGGCTCGCCCGCTATCTCCGGTCTTGATGACCCGAGGTACTCTCTTCCTCGAGCTTGACTCGCTTCTTGTCTCGGTCGTCGGGGATATCCCTTCCCGACGCCTGCCTGCGGACGGTCAGGTACGTCCAATCGCCACCGAACTCGCTCTCGGCCATGATCCGGACGTTACCCGGCGCGACGCCGGTGGCATATCCCTCGTCCGTGATCGAGACCCGCTCCGGGCTCGCCGTGGACCACCTGACCGGGAAGTCGTTGTCGAGGATACGGCCGTCCCCGGCGTGCAACACCACCCACAGCCGGATCGTCTGACCCACTTCGATGTCAGCGGCTGAGGGGTGGATGACAACGGCCATCGGCTTCTGATGAATGGGGAGTTCCTCCAGCCCCGTATCGTCGTGCCCCTCGTCGAGACCGGCCGGATCGCTGCAGCTCACCAGGAGCGGCAGCACGGCCAGACCGAGGACGAAGCCCATTGCTCTGCGGTAGCGTTTCATGCTGACCTCCCGTCTTTGCGCCAGCCAGCTGGCGCTGCCGGCGCCGTGAGACCGACGGCATCCACCGTCGTGACGACTGTAGGGTCGTGCGAACGTCTCATCCGGCCATCATCCAAAGCTCAGCCGGAGCCTGCGGAGATCAGTCGTCGATCAGGCACGGATGGGGCGGTTGCGCCCGCTCACTCCGCCCAGACGGTGATCGCAGAGACGGGAAGGAGCGCTACACACATGTGGCGGTCTGGCACCCACCGAGGCACGATCGACTCGCCACTGCCTTGACCCTCGCTTGATCGCCTCTTCCGAGCTTGCAGGCGTGAACCGAAGCAGGAGGAACCGTTATGCGCACTATAGTGACCGGCGGAGCCGGCTTCATCGGCAGTCATTTGGTGGAGGCGCTGCTCGCACGCGGCGACCACGTCGTGTGCATCGAGCGCAAGGGCGCTTCACCGGGCTGGTTGAAGGGTACGGCAATCGAATGGTCGCCGATCGGTCTCGTCGACCGTGATCAACTGATCCGAGCATTCCGTGGAGCGGACGTCGTGTTCCATCTGGCCGGTTTCACGTCGGCCCGCACTTCGCAGGACTACTACAAGATCAACACCGAAGGCACCGCGCGTGTCTTCGAGGCGGCAGCGGCACAGAGCGCGCCGCCGCACGTGATTCTCATGTCTTCCCTGGCCGCCATCGGCCCCTGCCGCAACGGCGAACGCCTCTCGCGGCAGTCGGTGCCCTATCCGCTCTCGCACTACGGGCTCTCCAAGCTGTTGGCAGAGTCGATCGTGCACTCCTACGCCGATCGTGTACCGTCCACGATCCTGAGGTTGTCGACGGTCTACGGACCCCGCGAACGGACGGTGCTCACAATGTTCCGTTTGATACGCCGCGGTTTGGCGCTGACGATCGGCGGCTGGGACCGGGAGGTAAGCATCATCTTCGTCAAGGACGTCGTCGCCACGCTGATCGCTACGGCAACGGCGGACAGGTCACTTGGACGAACCTACTGCCTGGCGCACCCCCAGGTCGTCTCCTGGGCCGACTTCGCCTATGAGGTCGGGCGTGTCGTGGGTCGAAGACCGCGTCTGATAAGCGTACCGGCGGGCGTGGCACGCCGGATCGCGCGCGTTATCGAGATCTACTCCGTCATTCGGCGAACCGCCGCAAACCTCAATCGTGAGCGCGTGCGGGAGCTCTCGCAGCAGCGCTGGGTGTGCGATCCCGGCGACCTCTACGCCGACACCGGCTACCAACCGCAGTATCCCCTATCGCGAGGCGTGCGGGCGACGGCGGACTGGTATCAGGAGGTGGGTTGGCTATGAACGGCAAAACACTTTATCCGGTCGATCGCATCGTCGCTGGCTACAACGTCTTCCTAGCCCTGGTCTGGGCGCAGCTGGTGGGGCGCGTGTCATACGCTCCGCTGATACTGATCGCCCACGGCGTTGCCGCTTTCATGCCGCGCCTGCTCGAGCGCACACCCGCGACAGCCAAAGGCCTGACGAACAACCTTCGGCAACTCTACCCGCTTCTGTGGCTCTTGGCATTCTGGACCGAGCTCGATTACCTGCGGATACATCTCCACCAAGCGGCGAACGACGCGCCGATCATCGCCCTCGACAGCGCCATCTTCGGCGTCCACTGGAGCAGCGAGTGGATCGCTCGTATGCCGCAAGTGTGGTTCAGCGAGCTGATGCACTTCTGCTACTTCCTCTATTACCCGCTCATCTTCATTCCGCCGCTGGTCCTGGCGATGGCGCGTCGCAAGACCGCGCTGCGCGACGTGGTGCTACGCTTGATCGTGACGTACCTGGCCTGCTACGTCGTCTACATTGTTTACCCCGTGGACGGGCCGCACTATCTGGCCACGATGTACCCAGGTCCCCACACCGAGGGATTCCTCTACAACCTGGTTCGCAGCACGCAGGGTCTGGGTGACTCGAGAGGCGCGGCCTTTCCCAGTTCGCACGTCACCGGCGCGGTGACCATCGCCATCATCGGCTGGCGGTGGTTCAGCCGGCCCATCGCCGCTCTCCTGACCCTCGAGGCGATCGGTGTCGTGATGGCCACGGTCTACACGCAGAATCACTACGCTGTCGACTCGTTGGCCGGCATCGCCTGGGCGTTTGCCCTGCAGGGGCTACTCGTCCCCGCTTTGAAGTTCTGGCTCCGGCCCACCCAAGCGGAGCGACTTCCGGTTCCACAGCTGCCCGCGTTCCGGCCGGCGGCCGAGACGAGAGGTGGAGCATGAACGGGTTGACACTCGTCACCGGCGCGAGCGGGTTCATCGGACGCTACCTGATACACCGACTGTTGCATGAGGGTGGGCCAGTGCGAGTGTTGGTGCGTGACCCTGCGCGCCTCGAATCCGGGCTCGCCCCACGTCTGGAGGTCCTCCAAGGTGACCTCTGCGACGGGGACTCGATCGGGGCTGCCGTGCGAGGAGCCCGCAACGTCCTTCATCTCGCCGCCTGCGCCCGAGCCTGGTCGCGCGATCCCGACGAGTTCCGGGATGTGAACATTCGCGCCACCGCATCGCTCCTCGAGACCGCGCAGCGGGCGGGCGTCGAACGCCTCGTACATGTATCGACGATACTGGCGCTGCCCGCCTTCCGGCCGGCGCCGATCCGCGGCCGGGCTCAGCGACTGACTCCTTATGAAGAGAGCAAGATCGCGGGGGACCGATTGGCCGAAGAATACGCCCACGACGGACTCGAAGTCGTCATCGTCCACCCAACCCGGGTGTACGGACCCGGACCGCTGACCGACGCCAACGCCGTTACCCGCGTCGTCGCCATGTATATCGCCGGCCGGTTTCGGGTACGCGTGGCCGACGGCGACGTCGAGGCGAACTACGTCCACGCCGACGATGTGGCGCTCGGCATCATCCGGGCTGCCAAGCACGGAAGACGCGGCGCCCACTACGTGCTGGGCGGCAGAGAGAATCTGTCGTTCGCGGACTTCCTGAACCTGGTCGGTCATATCGCCGGGCGACGTCGCCGCTGCTTCGCAGCACCCGCCGGTGTGGCGCTGGCCATCGCCCGTGCGGCCGAGACGTGGGCGCGACTCGGGGGCAGCACATCGATCACACCCGGCTGGATGCGAGTGTTCCTCGAAGACCGTCGGGCCGACATCAGCTCCAGTCGGCGTGAGCTCGGATATCGGCCACGATCCCTGCGCAGCGGTCTGTCGGAGACGATTCGCTGGCTCCGAGCTAATGGGAGGTGATGGAGCATGTCACACGCACACGCGACATTGGGCAAGCCGAAAAGCGAGATCTTGATTGTTGTGGCCACGCTAGCCCTGGTCATCTTCTACTATCTGTTGCGCACCGACGTCATCGCTACTTTCTCCAGTGGGCGCGGTGCGTTGCCGATGACGAAAGCGCCGCTGCCCCCGACCCTTCACTTCGTCGGCGCCGCGCTGATCCTGGCCGTTTTCCCCGTGCTGGTGGCGCGGTTCGGGTTCGGCATGCGACTCTCTCAGTTGGGTCTTGGCCTGGGACGCTGGCACGCCGGCCTCGCCTGGCTGGCCATCGGCATCCCGCTGGCGCTACTCGCTGGGAAGATCGGGTCCAGCAACCCTCAGATGCGCTTTGTCTATCCGCTCAACACATCGGTCCAACCGGAGATCTCCGGTTTCGTTCCCTATGCGCTGCTGCAGTTCCTCTACTTTGGCGCTTGGGAGGTACTGTTCCGCGGAGTACTCCTGTTTGGGCTCAAGGACAGGATCGGAGCAGGCCCGGCAAACGCTTTGCAGACGGCGCTATCGGTGATCGCACACTTCGGCCGGCCTTTCACCGAGACGTTCATCGGCGTGCCGGCCGGCCTGATTCTCGGCGGCGTTTCCCTACGCGTGCGCTCGATGTGGTATATCGCGATCATCCACTGGGTGGTGGGGATCAGCCTCGACTGGTTCATCCTGACACATTGAGTGACTGAGGGTTTGAGTGAATGTCAATTCGACGGCTGGACGGACCTATGGTGAGCCATGCCCCCGGGGATGGAGGTCCGCCTAGCCGTCCTGCGAAAGCGCGGCCGGATCCTTCCGATACAAAGCCTCCGCCCTCTCCCTCAACTTCATGAGGCGTTGCCTCCAACTATTCTCCAAATCGCGCTTCAATAGCATGCGCTTGAATCCACCCACCTTACTGTCGAAGCGAAGCTGCGCCGACAGAACCAGGTAGGTCCCACGCAACGGATAGCGGTCCGATGCCGGCACCAACGTCGCCACCTTCACCATGCTCTGCAGGTAGTGTGATGCGTAAATCTGCTTCACAACGACGGTGGCGTGGTCGATGCCCGCGGCCGAATCGTGCGCGACCATCACGTGATTGAGACTGGTGACCGGCCGCAAGCCGAAGTCCTCGACCATCCAGAAGAAGCGATCTTCGATCCCCTGCTTTCCCGCCTCGGGGAATCGTTCCATGTAGTTCCACAACTCCGTGGCGCGCCGCAGGTATTTCCGCGACCGGGCGTGCAATATGTCGAAGTCCTCCGCCGCCGGCAGCGGGCGAGGCTTGTCGTGATAGACAGGCAGCGCCGCGTCACCTTCCGCCAGGTATGCTTGGAGATAGTGACCGAGCGCCTCCACCATAGCCGCCGCGGCCAATCGCCGGTGGTTGGGGTCCGACCAGTCGATACCACGCATGGCTTCGATCGATTCACGCGTCAGCTTGACCTTGCAGTCCCCGACTTCACACTCACTCAACGCCTCGAAGTCGCCGTCCGGTGGGCGCAAGTCCCGCAACTGTTGGTGGAAGTTCTGACCGTCGACCGCGCCAATCTGCGTCACGACACCATCGCCCGCGAAAAGCGACTCCGTGTCGCGCAAGTAATCGACCAGCGCATCGAGCGGAACGTGGATCCGAATCGCCCCCACAACCTCGATCTCGCGGGCATCCGCCGGTTTTGGGATCTTCACAACGCTGCGGCCCCCTTGCAGCGCCATCATCTCGATGCGGCCAAAATCGAGCTCACGCATGAATACGTTGACGGGATGGGTCTGGGCTGGAGTGCCACGCGCGGTCACGGCGATGATCAAGACGGCGAGAGCGAGCCTGGCGCAGCAATCTCGAGTTGAGATGGACGGGTACGACATCGACGGCCTCCCTTCACTGGGCACGAGCCAGCGGTCGGGCGCCGATGGACGGAACAACCCGCGCCGCAGGTTCGGATTCGAGCTAGCAAGCCGCAGCGGCGGCGTTTCTCATTCGAACCTCGCCCCGCGGGGTCAAGGCTCCATCAAGCGTCGAGATCGAATCCCGGAGGCTGGCTCGCCCGTGGTGTCGGTGCGTCCACAACCATTCCGCCCGGTGCGTCGGGCCCCAGACA
>JASFLD010000219.1:0-7111 GCA_050118275.1 Gemmatimonadales bacterium | reverse complement strand
CGATGTCCCTGTAGTCATCCCATTTGTACTCGGGCGCCGTGATACCGAAACCGACAAAGACCAACTCGGCCTCGACGGACAGTTCGGTAGCGGTATCCCGGGGCCAGGCGAGAAACCCCTCGCCGTATGCCGGAGCAAGAGCGGCCCCACCACTCGCCCGGAAAGTCAGCCGTGGCTCGAAGGACCGCGCGATCATCGGGACGGGCTGCAGGTAGCTCGAGTCGCCGACGGCCGGTTCCAGGCCTGCCTCGGCGAACTGCGTCGCAATGTAGGAAGCCGCCAGTTCGGCCCCTCGCGTGCCGGGAGCCCGCCCCTCCAACAGATCGCTGGCGAGAAACTGCAGACGAGCGTCGATCGCCGCCGTGTCCAAGGAGTCCAATCCAGCGTCTTCGCCCAACCCGGAGCAAGCGCCGAGCGACAGCAAGGCGAAGCAGAGCGCGACCCGACCGCACGGCCGCGCGGTCGCGAGGCTACCGGCCACTTGCCTCATGCTCTTCCGCCTCGTCGCTCCTCAATGCCTCACCCCGTTCCGCTACATAGTAGCGACCGTCGGCGTCGTCGTATTCGCTTAAGACGATCTCGGCTCCGTAGGGGATCTCACCCTCCCTGGTCTTGCAGAGTACCACATGGAGCGTCTTGTCCTCTCCCATCAACTGGGCCCGCCCCGCCCGATAATCCGGGCTTACGACTCGGCTGACCACGCGAGCCTCTCGACCCTCGAGATGCGGCGATCCCCAACCGACGGCCTTGATCTCGGGAAAATTTCGCTCGAAGATCCGCCCCACCCAGCGGGTCACCAGACCGGCAAGGACCGCGCTGATGATGAGCCCAGGCAAGAACGCTTTCTCCTGCAACGTGGGCCAGTAGTCGTGGAGTGCGCCATTGTAGGTTAGTCCGATGACCCCGAGTGCGAAGCCGAACGCCCGAATGAGTACGAACGGAGACACCCGGTCGACGCCCAACCGACGTCCCATGGCTCTCCCAAGCGCGGCTAGCCCGCGAACGCCGGAGAAGGAGAGTAGCCCAAAGGCAAATCCGGCCAGGTAGGGCCAATTGTACCAGTGCAACAAGAAATCGAGGTAGTTCAAGCTAGGCCCTTCAAGCTGAGACCGAATCGAGTATCCGTCGCTAGATCCCTTATGAGCTAACCCACCGTAAGGCGAAGGGCGACAGACTGATAGAGCCATTTGCTCGACCAGCCCATCGCCCCTCTCTGACGAACCCACACGTGAGCCGCGGGACGCTGTTTCCTCCCGACGGCGTGATCGGAGCGCCGAGCCCGCGATCCTATGGCGCGGCGCTAAGTCAGTTTCTCGAGCGCTTCGATCGTGCCGCGCACGTGTTCCGCCGACTTCTCGAGTGCGGCCCGCTCTTCATCCGTCAGTTCGACTTCGATGATCTCCTCGACTCCGCTCCGGCCGAGCTTGCAGGGCACGCCGAGATAGGTGTCACGAATCCCGTACTGACCTTCCATCCAAGCCGCGCAAGGGAGTATCCGCTTCTTGTCGAGGACGATCGCCTCGACCATCTGCGCCACGGCGGCCGACGGCGCGTAATAGGCGCTTCCCTCCTTCAGGTACGCGACGATCTCGGCACCGCCCTTCCGCGTCCGGTCGATCAGAGCGTCGATCGTCTCCTGGTCGAGAAATTGCGTCAGCGGAATGCCACTGATTGTCGTGTAGCTGACCAACGGCACCATCGTGTCGCCGTGGCCACCGAGTACCAACGCCTGAATGTCCTCGACGCTGACGCCGACCTTCTCGGCAATGAACGTCCGGAACCGTGCCGTGTCGAGAACGCCCGCCATCCCGAACACCCGGTTCGCGGGGAACCCGGTGGCCTCCTTGGCGACATACGTCATCACGTCGAGTGGGTTCGAGACGACGATGATGATGGCGTCGGGGCTCGACTTTTTGACCTCCGTGGAGACCTCACGAACGATCCTGGCGTTGGTGGCCAATAGATCGTCACGACTCATGCCCGGTTTCCTTGGGATGCCGGCCGTGATGATGACGATGTCGCTCCCCTTCGTCTCGGCATACCCGTTCGTACCGATGACTCGCGTGTCGAAGCCCACCACCGGGCCCGACTCGTAGAGATCGAGGGCTTTCCCCTGGGGGATACCCTCCAGGATGTCGACGATCACGACCTCCCGGGCGACATTCATCTGGGCGAGCCGGAGCGCCTGAGTTTCGCCGACGTGTCCCGCGCCAACAACTGTAATTCGATCAACCATAGGTTAGTCCCTATCCCCCCGCCTCGGCCCGGGAGCGACGCTTCGGCGCACGAGATCTCCGGCGAATACAACGACGTCGGCCACTTGCCGGACACCGGCGGGCATAGCAGTTGATGGGGCCAGTTTTCTTGAATGGACTACGCGACTGCAACGTACAGCAGAGGACCTGCCCAGGCAAGACAGCGATCGTCTGAAAATCGTTGGATTTGGCCGACGTCAGCCCGATCCGGCGTCAGCGCGGGTCGGACCCTCTCAGCCATTCTGCGCCACCCTCCGCGTAGTGCTCTCGCTTCCAGATCGGCACTTCGACTTTCAGGCGTTCGATCACTTCGCGGGATGCCCGGTAAGCCGGGTCGCGGTGCGGCGCCGCCACCGCGATTCCGACGCTCGCCTCGCCGACGCCGAGCTCACCCACCCGGTGTGCGACCGCGATGTCACCGACATCGAACTGCCCGGCTACTGCCTCACATATCTCGCGCAGCTTGTCGGTCGCCATGCTCTCGTAGGCTTCATAGGTGAGGCCCACGACCGCGCGCCCGGCGTCATTATTGCGAACCACGCCGCAGAAAAGGACGATGGCACCGTCGGTGTCGGTGCGGACGCGCCGGATCAGATCATCGACATCGATGGGCGCTGACGTCACCTGGCAGTACATTCAACCTCCCGCGACGGGCGGTATGAACGCGACCTCGTCACCATCACTCAGTGATTGGTCGAGTCGCGCGTACTCCCGGTTGATGGCGACGGCAGGTGCGGCCGGAAAGTCGTCCACACCCGGGCGAGCCCGGATCATCTCCACCAAGTCCCGTACGGAGGCACCCGCCGGCAACTCGACTTCTTCCTCACGGATGCCCAAGAGATCGCGGTAAGTGGCAAAGAACAGTGACTTGACGCGGATCACGCGTGACGAACCTATGTCGTCGCTCATAGCCAGCCTACGTGAATCGGCGGGGGGTCGCTTCGCGGCCGCCCATCCGGCTACGCTCGCGATCCGGCCGATTCCGTGGCAAGTAGCGTCAAGAACTTGCCGATAGACGGGTGATAACGAAGGGTCGAGCAGCGTACGCGAGTGCGCTGTCCTTCCGTAGCGGCGGCGATCGCCAGATGGCCACGGAACGTCTGGAAGCGCGCGAAACCGTCGCCCTCCTCCACCAGCGTTCCGCTATAGCCCGACTGCGCGTCTGTGAAGTAGCTCTTCGCCAGTTCGATGACTGCTTCTGGTGACAGGGAAACCAGTGATTCTCTTGTCATCTCGCGTACCTTCTTCTGAACATCGCCGGCGGGTCCATACCGCGGGGGATTTCCCGCGCGTTCCACGCGGGCAGCCGCCGGCATTCGAGTCCAAACGGCGCCGAGTTAACCGAGCGAGCTCTCGACCTGCGATTCGTCGTCTTCCCCGGCGACCTGCGAGCGGAAGTTCTTCGATGGCTTGAAGACCGGCACCGCACGTGCCTCGACCCGGACCGGCTCTCCCGTCCGAGGATTGCGCGCGACTCTTGCGCGCCTGTTGCGAACCTTGAAGGTGCCGAACCCCCGGATCTCAATGTGCTGGCCATCCGCCAGCGCCTGACGAATGGCATTCAGAAAGCCATCCACAACCGCGGCGCAATCCTTCTTGGTGATTCCAGGTCCGATCGCTTGCGCGACCTGTTCGACCAAATCCGCTTTGGTCATTCCACCCTCCAGCAATCAATGGAAGTCAAAGCACGAAGCCCCAATGATAGACCGCTTCCATGCCCGCCGCTACCGGCGTCTCATCGCCACTCATACAACAATCGCGGCCCACGCCTGAGGCTGCCATCGAGCAGTGTTTCGCCGATCAGCGAAGCCGGGCTCTGACGGCCCAACACACCTCTGACCAGCGATGTCATCAGGTCGATCCACGATCCACGGCGTTCTTCTCGGATCACGGTTCGCGGCTCCGGCCCGAGACCCGCCATGTTTCCCGCCATCGTAATGGCATCGACCAGGTCACCCTCTCCGTCGATCAGACCGTATTCGACGGCCTGCCGACCCGATAACAGCCGGCCATCCGCCACGCGCAACACCGAGTCGCGAGACAGGTTCCGCGACTCGACGACCGCTTGGATAAACTGGCCGAAGACGTCATCCACGACGTCCTGCAGGAGCTCGCGCTCCTCATCCGTCACCTCCCGGTATGGCGAGCCCAGGTCCTTGTGCTCCGCACTCTTGATGACCTCGTAGCTCAGCCCGACCTTGTCGAGCAATTGCTCGTAATTGGGGAACTCCATCAATACACCGATCGAGCCGACCAGTGACCCTGGCATCGCCAGAATCGTGTCCGCCCCCAGCGCGGCGTAGTAGGCCCCGGAAGCGCCAACGGAGCCGATCGCCGCCACGACGGGATAGCCATCTTCTCGCAGACGCGACAACTCGCGATTGATGCTTTGTGACGGCGCGACTTCGCCTCCCGGCGAGTTGATCAACAGCACGTAACCTTTGACCGACCCGTCCCGGCGATAGTCCCGCAATTCGCTCAGTACCCGATGGTTCTCGGTGATCACTCCGAGCAGCGGCAAGATAGCCACGCGATCGCGCACCAGAACGGAGACGCCACCGGCGGGACTGGCCGTGTAGGCGACCAGGGCCAGACCGGCGCCGAAGACCAGCATTACAGCGACTACGATCAGGACTACCCACCACGTACGCGGACTTCGATTCGGAGTTTCCATCTTTTGACCTGAGGGTCGGTTAATTCGGCATGCCGTTTTGGGACACCGAAACGGGGAGGAGGTGGGCGCGTAAGTTAAGTGATTAGAACGACTAAGTCAAGTTCGACGTCTCCGGGGTCGACCCGGATCCGTAGCACCTCCGGCTGTCCCAAGAGCTCGATCTCGCGGCGAGTCGCTGGCCGCGGACGCGATACGACACCAGCGCGGCCTATTCCTCCCCCGACCGCGTCGCAGCACGCCTATCCATCAAGCTGACGAACTCGTCGAACAGATACCGGCTGTCGTGAGGTCCGGGCGCAGACTCCGGATGATACTGCACAGCGAATATCGGCAGGTCGCGGTGGCGCACACCCTCTAAGGTCCCGTCATTGAGATTGACGTGGGTCGCCACCAGGTCGTCGGCACCGGGAACGTTGTCGCCCTCAGCGCGCACGGCGAAGCCGTGATTCTGAGACGTGATTTCCACTCGCGACTTCGCCAGGTGCCGGACCGGATGATTCCCTCCCCTGTGGCCGTAGAGCAGCTTGAAGGTCTCGGCTCCAAAGCCCAGCGAGATCAGTTGGTGACCCAGACAGATCCCGAACACCGGCAACTCGGCCGCCGCCAGTTCCGAGATCAAGGCGGCGATCCCCGGGACCGCCGCGGGGTCGCCGGGTCCGTTCGACAGGAAGATCCCGTGTGGACCTTCGCTCAGGCCTTCTCGCGCCGGCGTCGTGGACGGATAGACGGTCAGTTCGCAGCCGCGCCTCGCCAGTTGTCTGAGGCTGTGCCGTTTCACACCGAAGTCGTACACGGCCACTCGGTGTTTCGGCCTGCCCTCTGCGGGCCACGGGTATGGATCCGGCGTGGTCACGACCCGCGTCAGATCGAGGCCGGTCATGGGCGGATGATCCAGGACGCGACGCACGAGCTCGTCAGCTCCCCAGTCGGCCGGACCGATCGCCGCACGCATCGCTCCCTCGGAACGGATATGGCGAGTCAGACGGCGCGTGTCCACACCCTCGATGCAGGCGATACCATGGCGCTGCAAATAGTCGATCAAGGAGCCGGTCGCCCGCCAACTGCTGTAGCGCGGGCTCAACTCGCGAACCACGAACCCCGCCACCCAGGGCCGCGCCGCCTCATCGTCCGCCGCTGTCACCCCGTAGTTGCCGATGAGGGGTGCGGTCATGGTGACGATCTGGCCAGCGTAGGAGGGGTCGGTGAGGATCTCCTGGTAGCCGGCCAGACTGGTATTGAAGACCGCCTCACCCAGCGCGATCGAGTCCGCCTTTCCCGCCAGCGTTCCAGGAAACACCATCCCGTCTTCCAACACGAGTAAGCCGTTTCGCCTGCGAGTCGGCGAGGCGTTACTTTCACTTGTCATGAATTCCAAAGCGTTCCGTGACATGGTTTACATACACGCCGACGAGTCGTGTCTCGGCAATCAGTTCAGCGATCGCGCCACACCCGGCGGCGCCGCCGGACTGATCGAGGTCTTCCACGAGCGGCGCGGCTGGACCCGTCGCGACTACTACGTGTGCGAGAAAGATACGACGAACCAGAGAATGGCGCTGCGCAGCGCTTCTGAGGGCCTGCGGCTGCTGAGGCGTCCCTGTCGGGTCACCTTCTTCTCGGACAGCAACTATCTGGTCACCGGCATGAAGCAATGGATTCACGACTGGGCGCGCCGCGGCTGGAAGCGCAAGGGGGGCGCCATCGAGAATCTCGAGTTGTGGCTGCAGACGATCCGCGCCTCGCGCCGGCACGAGATCGAATGGCGTTGGGTCCGTGGTCATGCCGGCAATCCCAAGAACGAGTACGTGAACCAGTTGGCGATCAAAGCCGCCCGCGAGCAGAAGTCATCACACGGTCTGGTCGACTCCGGCTTCGAGTCGTGGCTCGCCGCCCAGCAGGAACGCGACCGTTTTCTCGATTTCTTCGATCTGCCGCCAAAGCCGAAATTCGCGCCCGACACGAGACCACCCGAACCGCCGTAGCCGGCGACAGCCAAAAAAAACGGCCCGGAAGACCGGGCCGTCATCAGCCGACTCAGTTGCCGCCCTCCGGCGGAATCGTCTGCTCCTCTCCTCCTCCTTGGCCGCCCGATTCCTGCGTTCCCGGCTGCACGCCCTCCGGTGGGGCCTGCCCCTCGCGCTGCAGAACCGACGTCGGGACCTCTTGTTGGGTGGCGGGAGCGGTC
>JASFLD010000218.1:0-7120 GCA_050118275.1 Gemmatimonadales bacterium | reverse complement strand
GCGCTCTCGTCGGGGGTAGGCGACGTCGGCTCACCGGTCGTCGGCGCTTCAGTGTCCGTGGTCTGCTGACCGGTCACCGGCGTCTCGTCGCCGGCCACCGTCGTCGCTCCGGCTTCGCCTGCTTCGCTGCCGGGTGACAGCTCCATCGGCTGGTCGGATACGCCTGTCGCTTCCTGCGGCTCGGCTGGCAGAATGGCCACCTCGGGTACGTTCGCTTCCGTCTCGGGCGTCGGCCGCAAGTAACGCTCGAACAGCGGCCGCAAGGGTCCCCAGACGACCGACCCCACCAACGTGGCGGCCACCGCCAGGACCAACCCGAGGGCCACGGCTCTTCCGACGCGCCTCCGACGGCGGCGCGGTCGGGCGACACGGGTCGCCGCTGCCGACGGCTCGGGCCTGACGGTCGGCGCCACCCCGCTGGACCAAGCGTCACCGCTCGCCGGTTTGGAGCCGCGCGCCGGCGTCGTCGCCTGAAGGTAGGTCGGCACCTCCAACTCGGGTGGTTTCGACGTCCGGTCCCGCGGTCTCGGCGTCCGGCCCTGCGGTCTCGGCGTCGGTCCCGGAGGCGTCACGCGTGGCGAACGACTCACAGGAGACGGTGTCTGCCCGGTCTGTATCCGGCCCGGCGGAGTCGCAACCCGCAACGTCGTATCCACGCTCCCGGGCGGGGGCATGGGCTCGGTCCGGTCTTCTCCCATAGCTGCCAGTTCCGAGGTGCACGCCTCGAGAGCGGAGAGGAAGCCCTCCATCGTCGGGAAGCGGTCCTGGCGGTCCTTGCTGATCGCCCGCATGATCGCGCGACGCATTTCCCGGGGCGCATCGGGCCGAAGCCTGTCCAGGCTCTCCGCCTCTTCGAACCGATGCTTGTACATCAGCTCGGCAAGATTGTCGGCTCGAAAAGCGCGTTGTCCGGCCAGCATCTCGTAAGCGATCAGTCCGAGAGAGTACTGATCAGCCCGTCCGTCCAGATCCTGGCTGCCCTCGCCCTGCTCGGGAGACATGTACTGTGGTGTACCCAACAAGTCGCCGGGCGTGGTTAGGGTCGTCTCCGCCGCTAGAGCCTTGGCGATTCCGAAGTCCGTGAGGATGACGCAGTCGCGGTCTTCGTCCAGCACCATGTTATCTGGCTTGACGTCCCGATGAATGACGCCGCGTCGATGGGCGTAGGCGAGGGCGTCGGCGGCCTGGCAGAGATAGCGATGCACCTGGGTGAATGGGGGTTGCGGGTCGTCGTGCAGAAGCGTCCGCAGACTACGCCCGCTGACGTAAGGCATGGTGAAGAAGGTGAGTCCACCTTCGCTGTGAACCTCGAAGACCTTGATGATGCAAGGATGATCGAGCTTGCCTTGCGTACGGGCCTCCCGCAAGAAGCGCTCGACCAGTTCCGCATCGTAGGCCAGGAACGGCAGCAATACCTTGATGGCGATCTCGCGGTCCAGGGACTGCTGGAAGGCCAGAAAGACCACAGCCATGCCTCCCCGACCCAGCTCCCGCAGGATCTCGTAACGTCCGGCGGTGGCGTCCCGCAGGCGATCGAAGATCTCTCGGCCCTGGGGGGTGAGCGTCGGACTCTGCTCCGGCTGCCCCGGCACCGGCGTGCCACAATGCGAGCAGAAGCGGCTGCCGTCGGGCAGTGGGGTGGCGCAGTGCGCACAGAGACCCATCATCTTCCCTCGAACCGCACCTGTTCCCAGCGATCAATAGCAGTCACGGTTCAAAGTTATTGCGCTGGTGATCAGGCAGCAATCGCGTGGTCCACAACGTACGGGCACCGTTGATGCTGGGCTCCCCGTCGCAGGATGAAGAAGAGGGCCCGGCGCTGAACGCTAGGCCCCCTGTCTTACCGACTGGAATGTCAGCGATTAGTACATTCCGCCCATGTCACCACCGGGCATAGGAGGCATCGGCTTCTCCTCCTCCTTCTTCTCGACGATGACGGCCTCGGTGGTGAGCAGCAGACCCGCGATCGACGCCGCGTTTTGCAGAGCCGAGCGTGTGACTTTCGTCGGGTCGATAACGCCTGCCTTCACCAGGTCCTCGTATTTGTCGTCCTGAGCGTTGTAGCCGTAGCTCAGTTCGTTCTTCTCGCGGATCCGCTCGACCACGATCGAGCCTTCCTTACCGGCGTTGGCCGCGATCTGACGGGTCGGCTCCTCGATCGCGCGCCGGACGATGTCGACGCCCATCTGAGTGTCGTGATCCTTGATCTTGAGCGCATCCAGCTTCTTCTGCGCCCACAACAGGGCCACGCCGCCCCCGGGAACGATACCCTCCTCGACGGCTGCGCGGGTCGCGTGTAAGGCGTCCTCGACGCGTGCCTTCTTCTCTTTCATCTCCGTCTCGGTGGGAGCACCGACGTTGATCACGGCGACGCCGCCGGCCAGCTTCGCCAGCCGCTCCTGCAGCTTCTCGCGATCGTAGTCGGACGTCGACTTGTCGATCGCCGCGCGGATCTCCTGAATACGGCCCTGGATCGAATCCTCCGAACCGGCACCGTCGATGATCGTCGTCGCATCCTTGTCGACGACCACCCGCTTCGCCTGGCCGAGATCACCGATCACTGTGTTCTCCAATTTGAAGCCCACTTCCTCGGAGATCACTTTGCCACCGCTGACGATCGCGATGTCCTGCAGCATCTGCTTGCGTCGATCGCCGAAGCCGGGCGCCTTCACCGCGATCACCTTCAGGGTGCCGCGCAGCTTGTTGACCACCAGCGTCGCCAGCGCCTCGCCCTCGACATCCTCGGAGATGATCAGCATCGAGCGACCCGTCTGCGCGACCTTCTCGAGGACCGGCAGCAGATCCTTCATCGTCGAGATCTTCTTGTCGTGAATCAGGATGTAGGGATCCTCGAGAACCCCCTCCATCTTCTCTGGATCGGTCACGAAGTAAGGCGAGAGATAGCCACGGTCGAACTGCATTCCTTCGACCGTCTCCAACTCCGTCTCCATGCCGCGGGCCTCTTCGACGGTGATGACACCGTCCTTGCCCACCTTCTCCATCGCCTCGGCGATAATGTCGCCGATCTCTTTGTCGTTGTTGGCGGAAATCGCACCAACCTGAGCGATCTCTTTCTTGCCCTTCGTCTCTACGGAGATCGCCTTCAGCTCATCGACCACGGCGTCGACGGCCACGTCGATACCACGCTTCAGCGCCATCGGGTTGACGCCGCCGGTCACCGCCTTCAGGCCCTGACTGAAGACCGCCTGCGCGATTACAGTCGCGGTGGTCGTACCGTCGCCGGCCACATCGCTCGTCTTACTGGCGACTTCCTTGACCATCTGCGCGCCCATGTTCTCGACGGCGTCCTCGAGTTCGATCTCCTTCGCGACGGTGACACCGTCTTTCGTAATCGTCGGACTGCCGAATTTCTTCTCCAAAACGACGTTACGACCCTTGGGGCCCAGCGTCACCGTGACGGCCTTGGCCAGGATGTCCACGCCCGTCTTGAGCTTGCTTCGCGCCTTGGCGTCGAATTCAAGCACCTTCGCCATATTCCACTACCTCCTACTTTTCACGTTCCGTTCAGCAAAGCACCGGCCGACTTCTCAACTCCGGCACTCAACCCGCTCCACACATATGATCACTGCTCCTCAACCACTGCTGCTGCGGCAGGCCGTCGCCCGGCGCGCGGGCCGGCCGTCGGCGGGTCAACCTACTTTCCCGCCACCACCGCCAGGACATCCGACTCACGCAGGATCAGGTACTCCTGATCGCTCACCGTGACCTCGGTCCCGCTGTACTTGCCATAGATCACCCGGTCGCCGACCTTCAGATCGACCTCGATGCGCTTGCCTTCGTCGCTCACCCGGCCGGGCCCAACTGCCACGATCTCACCCTGCTGCGGTTTCTCTTTCGCGGTATCTGGGATATATAGGCCACCCTTCATCTGCTCAGTCTCCTCGAGCGGCTTCACAACCACACGATCGGACAGGGGCTTGATCTGCATACAGGCTTTCCTCCTCTCTCTTCCCGTTGTATCGTAGACATCAGGGCACATTCACGGGCAGGCGCCGCTCCGCAGCGCTCGCTTCGCCCGGTCAGCCGTGCTCGTGTGTTTTGGTGGTTTGCTTCGCAAGCCGGCTCTGGGAAAATGCACGAAATGTGCCATATGTAAAGGCCCCGGTAGCTGTCAATCTGGCAGAAAACCGGCCCCTGGGCCTGCAGTTTCGGCCGAGCAGGTCAGGCAGACTCACTCAGGCCGGCCACGATTCACGCTTCGGGACGGCCAGGCCGGTGCCTGGACCGAACGTGCGGGCGAAACCTTTTGGGCGCTCGTTCGTATATTGTAGGTAGTAAGACATCGGGTGATCGCGGCATGCCCAGTACGATCGGCCCGACGTATGAGGACGTTCATTAGGAGGCGCAGAATGCTGAGAGGGATGATCACGCTAGGTGCGCTGCTCGTCGGAGGGCTCGTGGCGGTGGCAGTGGCGTCGGCCGTGCTGGTGCCGATTCTAGCGCTAGTGACCACACTTCTGGTTGCTGCCATCAAGCTGGCGTTCTTCCTGGCGGTGATCTACTTCATCGTGAAGCTGATCAGCCCGGATACCGCGGACCGGGCGCTCTCGAAGATACGTTCCAAGATCCGCCGGGCCGCCTGATCCGGCCCGGCTTCCCTAGCCCACCTTCTCGCCTTCGCCAAGCAGGCGATCGGCAATCTCCAACCCGTACAGGGTCAAATACGGTTCCACTACATCGACCGTCTCGCAATGCAGTCCGATCAGGCTGGCCAAGCCTCCGGTCGCGACGACCCTCGCGTCGGGCCGCTGCCACTCCGCCTTGATTCGCCGGACCATACCGTCGATTCCATCGACGATCGCATAGAAACAGCCCGAGCGCAGACACACCTCGGTCCGTTTGCCGATTACCCGCTCGGGGGGAACGAGATCGATGAACGGAAGCTTGCTGGTGTGCTGGGCTAATCCCTCTATGCCGGCTCGGGGTCCCGGCGCGATCACCCCGCCCATGAACACGCCTTCGCCGGTGATGCAGTCGAATGTCGTCGCCGTCCCCAGGTCCACCGCGATCGTGTCGACCGCATACAGTTGGGCAGCCGCCAGAGTATTCAGCATCCGATCCGCACCCACGGTATGCGGCTCCTCGACGGCAAGTCGAATCGGGAGCGGCCCACCTTCGGTCGCCAGCGGCTCCGGATCGTTTATCAGACGCGGCTCGCCGCCGAATGCGCGCCGGAATCCCCTGACCAGTAGCGGCTCCGCAGCTGGCACGACCGACCCGATCACGCCACGGAGCGGCCGTTGGACCGGCTCCTCGTCTACGAGGTGTTTCAGCAGGTAGGCAAGCTCGTCGGGAGTGCGTCTGACGTCGGTGGATATCCGCCAGTGGCGAATTAATTCGCGTGCGCGGAACAGGCCCAACACCGTCTCTGTGTTGCCCAAATCGATCGCCAACAAGTCGCTCATCTCAGTATTCCGGAGTAAGCAGACGGTCCGTGCGAATGCGGCCCACGCTGACCGCCACCGGTGACCCGGTCTCCGGACTGAAAGTCAGAGCACCGTCGGGTCCGATACCATGCGCAACCCCGCTCAACGTCTCGCCGCCGGACGCTTCCAGCACGCATGGTCTATTCAGCAGCCAATCACGGCGCGCGATCTGCTGGAGTCTCTGCTGGTCCAGGCGCTGGGGAAGCGCGCCACACGTCGTCTCGAGTTCGTCGATCAACGAATCCGCCAGCGCGAGACGTGACACGCGCCGCCGGGCTGCCGAGTCCAGAGAGGTCGCGACCGATTGAAGCACATCGGGAAAATCGGCCGCCTGCAAGTGGACGTTGATTCCCACGCCGATCACCAACCATGCCGGCACCCCCGCCGTCCACGATCCTTCCACCAGCACCCCCCCCACTTTGCGGTCGTTGACGATCAGGTCGTTGGGCCATTTCAGTTCTACGCGGACTCCGGTGGTCGTCCGCTCGGCGGCTCGTGCTGCACCCAGCCCGGCCAGCAAGGGTATCAGGCGTGCGTTCGGCACACGCTCCGGCCGCAGGATCAGCGATAGGTACAATCCCGACCCGGCCGGCGAGTGCCAGCGTCGACTGGCTATCCCGCGCCCGGCCGCCTGCGCGTCCGCCACAACGACGGTACCCGACACCGCCCCCGACTTGGCGAGGTCTTTTGCCCGGGTGTTCGTGCTGTCGGCGAGACCGTATAGGTGGACGTGCCGGTGCCAGCGCGCCCTCAATTCCTCCACGCTCCACCCTTCCCAGTCCGCGGCCTCACGATTCATCGCCCACCGACTCCAGGTGCAAAGACAGATCGAGCGCCGGGGCAGAGTGGGTGAGCGCGCCTACCGAGATGAAATCGACACCGGTCTCGGCAACCTCGCGTACGTTCCGCAGCGCTATGCCTCCCGAGGCCTCGATTTCCGGCCTGGGCAAGGCGCGGTAAATCCGTTCTACGGCCTCTTTCATCTGTTCCAGGCTCATGTTGTCGAGCATGATCCGATCGACGCCCGCGGCCAGCGCCGCCTCGACTTCCGGCAGGTTGGTCGTCTCGACCTCGACCCTCAGACCGTCGTGATTTGCCGCCCGGACGGCGCGTGTGGCCGCCTCGACGCCTCCCGCACAGGCGAGGTGGTTCTCTTTGACCAACACCATGTCATCCAGACCGCGGCGGTGGTTCACCGCCCCACCCGCCCGGGTGGCCAGCCGCTCGAGTTCGCGCCAGAGCGGCGTCGTCTTCCGGGTGTCGGTGATCTGCGCACCGGTCCCCTCGACGGCATCGACGAACCGCCGCGTCAACGTCGCCACGCCCGACAGGCGCCCGAGAAAGTTCAACGCTGTCCGTTCGCCGATCAGGATTCCCCGGGCAGAGCCGGAGAGCACAGCAACGACTCTTCCCGAGCCGACGCGGTCGCCGTCGACTACCCGCAGCTCGACGGCGACTTCTTTCAGTCGGCGGTACACTTCGCTGAAGGCCGCGAGCCCGGCGACCACGCCGTCCGCCTTTGCGATGACCTCGGCCACCGCCCGGGTCTCGGCGCTGACGGTCCACTGGGTTGTCCAATCTCCCGCTCCGACGTCCTCGATCAGGGCGTCGGCGATTCTACGCCTCACCGATTCAGACAGCATTTCCATTGCTCTCGCCTTCGACCCCCTACT
>JASFLD010000217.1:0-7142 GCA_050118275.1 Gemmatimonadales bacterium | reverse complement strand
CTCGCGGTCGACGTGGTACGTGATGGCGCATCCGACGCCGCAGTAGGGACAGACCGACTCCACGGCCGTCAGCTCGTTGCGCGGCCGGATCGGAGCCGTGATTGGTTTGATGGTCAGCGCTCCGGTGGGGCATTCCGCCGCGCACTCGCCGCACGACACGCAGGTGCTTTGACCCATCGGGACGTCGAAGTCGAAGGAGATCCGCGCCGTGTATCCCTTACCCGTCCGGCCGATCACGTCATTGTGCTGGACCTCGTCGCAGGCCCGGATGCAACGGTCGCACAAGATACAGGCGGCGTGATCGACGGCGATGACGGGAGAGGAGTCGTCCTGGCCACGGCCGTTGCCGGAAGGGACGTCGATGGCCGTCCGATCGATGCCGAACTCCCGCGCCAACTCGAGCAGCATGTCGTCCCCGGTAGAGGATTCACGCCGCGACACGTCCGGGTAGTCGGACAACAAGAGCTCGGTGAGCGTGCGACGACACAGCCGCACCTTCTCCGAGTTGGTGACCACGTCCATTCCGTCGGTAGCCTCGCGGACGCACGCAGCGGCCAGCACGCGCTCGCCGACGTCGACCACGCACATGCGACAAACGCCTATCGGTCGCAGGCGCTGATCGTGACACAGCACCGGAATTTCGATACCCGCTCGCTGGGCGGCCTGCCAGATGGTCGAACCCTTGAGTGCCGTGACCTGGCGACCGTCGATGGTCAGCGTGACGCTGTCTTTGGATTGCTGTCCACTCATCGAAACCTCTTACCGCTGCGTCGCCGCATCTCGAGAGCCGCGCCGGCGCAGACGTCGGACATCGACTCCTCGCGGGCAACGACATCTCGTTGGGGGATCAGGTTCCCCGCCCTCGATTCCTCCCGGGCTGGCCGTCGAGCCGCGCCGTGAGTTCCTTGCCCCAATGCTCCAGCGCCGAGACGACGGGGTTAAGCGCCACCTGGCCGAGCCCGCAGATGGAAGTCTCCGCGAGCGTCGTCTCCAGGCTGGGCAGAGCGTCCAAGATCGCGCCGTCCCCTTTCCCGGCCAGAATCGCATCGAGCATCTGCGCGACCTTTTCGGTACCGGTCCGACAGGGAACGCACTTGCCGCACGACTCGTTGCGGAAAAACCGGACGACGTTGGCGGCCGTTTCGATCATGTCCGTGCCGTCGGCCACCACGACCAACGCGGCGGCCCCCAACATGCTGCCGGCATCGGCGATCGTTTGGAAATCGATCTCCACACCCGCCTTGTTGGCCGGCAGGAACTTCGAGCTCGCGCCGCCTGGCGCGAACGCCTTGAGCGCGCGGCCATCGATGACACCGCCGGCCATCGCGATCAACTCGGCGACCGTCGTTCCCAGCGGGATTTCGAAGACCCCGGGGTTCTCGACGTGACCGGAGACGCCGATGAACTTCACTCCCGCATGGTCCCGGATACCTTGCGCTTTCCACCAGTCGGCGCCGTGGCGAAGGATGGCCGGGGCGAGCGCCAGCGTCTCGACGTTGTTGATCACCGTCGGTCGACCCCATAGGCCCTTCTGCCCGGGGTAGGGTGGCTTGTTGCGTGGTTCGCCACGCCGATCCTCCAGCGCCTCCAGGAGAGCCGTCTCTTCGCCGAGGATGTAGCCACCGGGAGAGACAAATATCTCGATATCGAAACCGTCACCCAGGACGCCCCGCGCGCGCGCATCATCCAGGGCGATCTGCATCGCCTTGCGTTCGGGCTCATACTCGTTCCGCACGTATACGTACCCCTGCTTTGCGCCCGTGACGAAGGCGGCGAGGCACATCCCCTCGATGACGAGGTGGGGCAACTCCTCGTGGATGACGCGATCCTTGAAAGCGCCTGGTTCGCTCTCATCGGCGTTGCAGACGACGTACTTCGGGGTCCGCGATTCTTTGCGGACGATCTCCCATTTCAGGCCGGTGGGGAAGCCGGCGCCGCCCATGCCGCGTAGCCCGGCTTCTTTGAGAGTGCCTATGATGTCGGCAGCCGCAGCGTCGACATCTCCCGCGGCCCTGTATTCGTTGTATACCGCGTACCGCTCGCCTCGCTCTCCGCAGTAGTCGATTCGCCAACGGCGCGGCCGGGCCAGCCCGACGGCGGGCAACTTTCCCGCATTCTTCGCCCGGTGCGCCAGTTCCTCGGGGCTCACGCGGCCGACCGGCGTGCCGTTGACCAACGCGGCGGGGGCGTACTCGCAGCGACCCAAACACGAGACCTCGTGGACATCGCAATCGCCGTCGCCGTCCAGCAGCTCACGTACTCTCGAACAATACTCGTGGCCCTGCAGCAAGTGACAGGAGAGGTCGCGGCAGATCGCGACCTCCGTCTTGCGCGGCTCGCTCCTGCGGAAGTGCGTGAAAAAGGAGACGACTTCCTCCACACGATAGAGGGGTACGCGCAGGCGGGCCGCCAATGCCTTCAGGTCTTCTTCACGCAGATAGCCGTGGTTCTCTTGAAGTTGGTATAGCTCGCCGATCAGTTTCATCGCGCGACTCCCCAGTCAGGGACCTGCTCCGGCGCCACGCGGAGACCGCGAGGTCCCCGGTAGAGCCGTCATACGATTGCCACCAGCCGCTGGCCGGGAGCCGGCTCGGTCGGGCCAACTGTGGTGAACACGATCAACCTCCCCCGCTCGCCGATCAAGAAGAGGGGGATCGCGTCGGGGTAGCGTTGTTTGAATGTCTGGTAATCGAACGTCTCAGTCAAATTGGTCGTCTTCACGTCGGCACCCGCATCGAACCTCGCGGTCAGGGCCCAGTAGGTAGCGGTCGCGTCGAAGAGGAACTGCCCCCGCAAGTGGCGCGGAACGACTTTGTCCGAGGACTTGGCGACCTGCTCGCTCGGCAACTGATACACGCTTCCGCTACCGAACACGCCGCTGAAGTGGAGCGCCGTGAGAGAATTGACCTCGTCGTTGGATGTCATGGCGAGCAGTCGCCCGATGCCACCCAGCTCGATGGAATCCAGGGCCACCTCCGTCAGTGCACTGCCGTAGTAGACCGGGAGTCCCTCCATCCGCGCCTGGGCAATGTTGCTGTAGTTCGTATCGGCCAGTCTCACGGCCACGCCCTCGTCCCGCAGTTCGGCGGCGACGGCCCGGGCCCAAGGGTGGGCGCCGACGATCAGAACACCCTGGGGATCGGGCTGCGCCACGCCCAGCAGCCGCGCGACGGGGGCGGCGGTCAGGCCGTAGATGGTAACCGTACCGATGATCACCAGGAAGGTGATCGATACCAACCTGTCCGCACCCGCGTAGCCCGCTTCGGCCAACTCCAGCGCGAAGATAGAGGCGACGGCGGCGGCCACGATACCGCGTGGCGCGATCCAGGACATCAAAATTCGCTCGCGCCACTTGAACTCCGAGCCGGCCGTCGAGATGGCGACCGCGAGGGGGCGTACGATCAGAATCAACGCCGCCAGAAACCCGATCTCGCGCACACCGATCTGCCCGAGGTCATCTATCGATAGACGTGCCGCGAGGATGATGAACAAGCTCGAGATCATCAGAACCCGGAGATTCTCCTTGAACTCGATTATGTGCTTGACATCGACCCGCTTCTGGTTGGCGACGGCCACGCCCATCAGCGTCGCGGTCAACAACCCCGACTCCGGCTGGGCCACGTTGGAAGCCGCAAAGGCTGTGACCACGATCATCAGGGCCAGCGGGCTCTGCAAGAAATCGGGCACCCACTGGCGGTCGATGAACAGCACCAGCACGCCGACCCCGATGGCGGCGGCGACGGTGCCTACGGCCACCGTCTTCACGAGTCCCAGGGCGGCGACCGCCGTCGCCGCCTCGAATTCGCCGGTGATGACTGCCTCGAAGACCAGTACCGCCAGCACCGCCCCGATGGGATCGATGAGGATCCCCTCCCACTTCAGGGCCGTGCCGACTTGATGGATGGGCCGCACGTGACGCAGCAACGGAATGATGACCGTCGGGCCGGTCACAACCAGAATCGCCCCCAGCAGCAGGGCCGCGGCGACGCCCGCGTCCAGGATGATGTAGGCCGCCGCGGCGCCCAGCAGCCACGACAACAGGGCGCCCAGCGTTACCAGATTGCGAACCGTTCCGCCGATGCGTCGGAGGTCTTGAAGTCGCAAACTGGCGCCACCCTCGAACAGGATGACGGCGACCGAGATCGAGACCACCGGGAATAGCATGCCCCCCAAGACTTCGTCGGGATTCAGAAACCCGCTCAATGGCCCGGCAAGGAATCCGAACAGCAGCAGGACCAGGATCGAAGGCAGGCGTATCCGCCAGGCCAACCACTCGGCGGCGATGCCCAGCGAAACGATGCTGGCGATGGCGATCAGTATCTGCTGGCTCAAGTCGGCTCCTCCCGATCCGTTCACCGCTCCGCCCCGCGAGACTGGGCGTGCGCAAGCCTACGGCGGTGCTAACGACTCCGTCAAGGTGGCGGCATCCCGTGCCCGGCGCATGTCAAAGGCCACCGCTGTATCTGTCATTCTGGCAGTAGGCGGGCGGGTGGGAGATCTGGCCGGTGCTGAGTCTGTAACTCTATGTATAGCAGTTTCTTAGGGTTGCGCGATCCGGACGGCTCCGGCACAGCGTTTGCATTTTTCATCGCCGAGTCAACGAGACCAGTTTGCTGAGCGGTCTGCTCCGAGGTAAGGAGCCCGCCAGCCTGAAGGACGAATCGAGAACAGGAGGTTAAGGCAATGATGAACGGTGCGGTAACGCGGGGCTATCCGGCCGGTCGGTTGCGCAACGAGATCGATCGGGCGTTCGACAATGTGTTCGGTGGCTTCCCGCTCAGACGTGACCCTGGCCTGCGGGCGGGGCTGTGGGGTCGGTCCTATCCCTTGGTGAACGTATGGGAGGCCGACGACAAGTTGTATGCCGAGGCGGAAGTGCCGGGCCTGAAGATGGACGACATCGAGATCCTCATACACGGATCGGAGTTGACCATCCAGGGCGAGCGGAAGGGAATCGAAGAGGAGGGCGCCCGTTATCACCGGCGCGAGCGTGGCGCGGGCTCGTTCTGCAGCAAGGTCGACCTTCCCGTCGAGATCGACGTGGACAAGGTGGAGGCGACGTTGGAGGACGGCGTGCTGACCCTGACGATGCCCAAGGCTCCGAGCGCGCTTCCGCGGAAGATCGAGGTCAAGCTCAAGAAGTGACAGCGATCGTCGGGCGAGATGAGTGTTGTTGATTGTGATGAAACCAACGGAGGAGTGAAGAGATATGGAGACCGGAACTGCTGTCGAGAAACGTGCTGAAGGCGATGTCACGCAGCGCGAACCGACGCGCGGCGGGGTGCGTTACCGGCCGGCGGTGGACATCGTCGAGCTACCGGAAGAGCTAAGGGTGATGGCCGATGTCCCCGGTGCGAGCAAGGAAGGCATCGACATCAACTTCGAGAAGGGCGTTCTGACGATTCACGCGAAGGTCGAGCCGCGCCACTCCGGGAAGACGGATTACCTGCTGCGTGAGTATGGCGTGGGCGACTATTACCGTGTGTTCACGGTGAGCGAGAATGTCGATGCGTCGAAGATCAACGCCGAGTACGCCGACGGTATACTGACCTTGCACCTGCCGAAATCTGAGGCGGCGCAGCCGCGGAAGATCCAGGTTCGCAGCAAATGAGTCCGGGCTGCCCGTCGAGGGCGGTCCCGGCCAGACCGACGTAGAATGAATAGTCCGAGTAACTGTTTGCGGTGATAGATTCGGTAAGGAGGTAAGAGAGATGTTGGCATTGGCAAATCTGCTTCCCTGGCGAAACAAGGTGAGCGACTCGGATGCCGAGGAGACGGGATCGGCGCTTGCCCGGTTCCATTCCGAGATCGATCACCTGTTCGAGCGGTTTTTCGAAGACCCGCTTTGGAGTGGATCACGCCTGAGCCCGGAGCTGCAGGGTTGGACTGGCGCCTGGTTGCCGTCGCTCGACGTTAGCGAGGCGGCCGACGAATACGTCGTCCGGGCCGAGGTTCCAGGCGTCGATCCAAAGGATTTCGAGATCTCGGTTTCGGGAGGTGTGCTCTCGATCTCCGGCGAAAAGAAGGAGGAGTCGGAGGAGCGTCGGGGCAGCGTCTATCGCTCGGAGCGTCGCTTCGGTTCATTCCGGCGCAGTGTGCGGCTTCCCGACGCGGTCGATGCGGACAAGATCGAGGCCGAGTACGACAAAGGTATTCTGACGATCCGGTTGGCGAAGTCGGAGAAAGCCGTCGGACGTCGGATCCCCGTGTCACTGAAGAAGTGAAACACCGGTAGTATCCGGGTTGAGAAACAGGGGCGCCGCTCGTGCGAGGAGCCGAGCGGCGCTCTTCCTGTACAGAGCTAGTCGTACCAGCGGGAGGTCTGCCCGCTGGAGGCCGAATCCGCCTCCGCGAGCGTGTCCGCCGGCTGCGTCAAGCTATCGGTCGGCTCGATGGCCTGACCGCCGGGTCCGCCACCTTCCATGGCCGCCATTCCAGTCGGTTTCCCCACCCGGGTGATCTCCGGGTTCTCGAGGAACGGCTCGTAACCGGGGATCGTCAACGTTACGGTGTCTCCCCGCTCCACCAGGAGATTGATCTCGTCGACCTTCCGGGTGAACGTGCCGAGAATGGCTCCCGCCGGCGTGTTGATGGTCAGCAAAAGACGATCGCCTTGTTGCTGCTTCGCTGCAACCGGGCCCGCCACCGACTCTCGCTTCCCGCCGACGGCCTGGGGCAAGCTGTCACCCAAGAATGGCCGTGCGACGAACACAGCTACGACCCCGAGGACGAATCCAATCGCGAATACCAATAGACCGCGCCCTTTGCGCGGCACCTTAACCGCTTCCGCCATATCGATACCTGTGTCGGCCAGGCTCTGTCTGGCCGGTTTAGCGCGAGACGCCTCGCCTCTCGCATCGCAAAATGTCGGCGCCAATTCGCGCCATCCCTAATCTATCCATACAACGGGTGTGCGCGCGAGGTGCGCCGCTCAGCGATGGGACGGCGGAAGCCTTCGTCAACGCGTTCAAGAACGGTTGGCTATTTACGTCGGATACCCGAGGACTCGTTCGTGGATGCCTGCACCGCGGGTTCCGTGTCGGGTGAACGGCGTGCCACCAGCCAGATGCCGGCGAACAGGCAGAGAGCGGCTACCGCCATGCTGCCGCTGGGACGCTCGCTGAAGATGATCCAGCTCGCGA
>JASFLD010000216.1:0-7157 GCA_050118275.1 Gemmatimonadales bacterium | reverse complement strand
CATCGAGTTGAGGCAACAGCGTTACTCCAGCGACGCGCTGGACGAGACGGCGCCGGGCGGGCGCTTCGATTTCGGCGTGTTCGTGGGCGGCGGTCTCGACATCATATCCGGCGGCAATCCACATCTCACGGCTGCCTTGCGCGTCGACCGTGCCGATATCGAAGGGGTCTGGCGGCTCACGCACGAGTTGGCGCTGACCGCTGCCGCCGGGCCGGCAGATTTCCATCTCCGTCATGCCAGCAGTTACAGTCCGCCGACATTCGGCGACCAGTTCTTCCGCGAGGGCGTCGCGGTACAACCCAACCCGGATCTTCGCGCCGAGCGCATCCCCCACGATCTGAGCGCGGGCGCCGGCCTGTCGGGCGTAATCGGTTCGGGCACGGGCGAGGTGTTCGTGACCGCCTACAGCGCCGACGTGAAGGACATGATCATCTGGTCGCCCGATTTCCGTTTCGTCTGGAGTCCGAGGAACTTCGACGTGAAGCGACGTGGCCTGGACGTCGAAGGCTCGTTCGACCTTCCCGGACCGCGCCTCGCCTTGCACGCGGCCTACAGTCTGGCCCGCGTGACTTACGACCGGCCGGGCGACGACACCGTCCAGGTCGTCTACCGCCCACGGCACAGTGGGAGCATCGGGGCCAGCTGGCGGCCGAGTCGCTGGGAGCTGGAACTGGACGCTCGATTCGTCGGGACCCGCTACCCGGTTCCGGCCCCGCTCAACGGACTGGACCCCTACACGGCGGTCGACCTGCGTTTGCGCCGCGCTTTCGATGCCGGCAACTGGCAGATCGTGCCCCTCATCGCAATCGACCGGCTGTTCGACGAGACGAGCTCGTTGATCTTCGGATATCCGGAACCGGGGCGGACATTCCGATTCGAGATTGCGATCAGGCCTCGCTAAGCGAACTGGAGGAAGGTGAAGACTTTGCGCCCACGAAGGTACAGAAAGCTGGCCGCGTCCGTCGCGACTCTGGCCCTGCTGATCATCGCCTGCAACGATGACGGACCGACCGGCCCCGAAGGATCGCTGGGGGTCGAGACGGCGGTCGTGATCAACAGCATCGATCTGTCGCTCACGGTCTTTCCCGTTGACAGCCCGCAGAACCGGCGCGCCATCGGCATCGCCCAGGCGGGTTCGCCGGTGAGCGTCGCGGTACGCAAGAGCATCGCCGTCGTCCCGTTGGGCCTGTTGAGCGCGGCGGCCATCGTAGACCTGAATAGCGATGTCGTGACCAGCGTGCCGCTCCCGGCCAACTCCGGGGCTACCGGCGCGGCGTTCTTCGATGACGCGACCGTCTACGTGGGAAATCCCGGTCGCAACAGCGTGTCAAAGATCGATGTCACCAGCGGCACTGCCGACGCAGAAATCGAGGTGGGCGTCTTCCCGCAGGCTATCATCGCCTCCCGCTTCTGGGTCTTCGTCCTGAACGGCGAGCTGGACGAGAATTACCAGCCGGCGCGTGCCGGGACGATCACCGTCATCGACCCGAAGGGCGATACGGTGCGCGCGATCATAACGCTCAGCGGGTACAATCCCTCCGCCGCGGCGTTTGGTCCGGACGGCCGGCTCTACGTGATCAACTCCGGCAGCTTCGGCCAGGGCAATGGCAGCCTCTCGGTGGTCGACCCGGTCACCCTGATGGAAGTCGAGCACGACACCGGATTCGGGGAGTTTCCGGGCGACATCGCCGTCGACGAGAGCGGCCTCGTCTACGCAAGCTCGTTCGCCTACGGGATCACTGTCTGGAATCCGAGCGAGGGCGGATTTCGGTTCTCGCCTTCCAACCCACTCATCCTGGGCGGGCACGCCATCTCGAGCGGCATAGGTTTCGACTCGGAAGGTGCGCTCTACTCGTTGATACCCGGTGACTGCATCGCCCCCAGCGTGGCGGTTCGGACGGACGAAGACGAATCGACTCGCGAAATTCCGGTGGGCGTCTGTCCCTACGACGTCGCCTTCACTCAGGTGAGCGACACGTGAGGCCCCCGCCATATGCCGTGCTGGCCTGCACGCTCGCTTGCCTGGCCGCGGCGGCGGCCTGTCGCAGCGAACGCGGCGCATCCAGCGGCGCGACGAGGATCAACCAGAACGCCGAGCCGCCGCGCCGCATCATATCGCTCATACCGTCGGCGACGGAAACGATCGTGGCGCTGGGCGCCGCCGATCGATTGGTGGCACGGACTTCGTTCGATGTGGATCCCGCGCTCGCGCACCTACCCTCCGTCGGTGACGGGCTGACTCCCAGTCTCGAGTTGTTGACGACGCTCGAGCCCGATCTTGTGGTCGCATGGCCCGACAACGCCTCGCGCTCGGTGATCGGCCGGCTCGAGGACTTCGGCGTTCGGATCTATTCACCGCAAGTCCAATCGCTGGCCGACCTGCGACAAGCGACAGAAGAACTGGGCGATATCCTCGGTCTCGAGCATGGCGCCGACTCGCTCGTCGCCTCGATCGATGCGGCTCTCAATGCCATTCGCGCCGCGGTGGCGGGACTCGAAAAGCCTGGTGTCTTCTACGTGGTATGGTACGACCCACCTACAACGACCGGATCCGGAACGTACATCGACCAACTGATCGAGATAGCCGGCGGTCGCAACATCTTCGCTGACGCGCCGGGGCTCTGGCCGCAGGTCAGCATGGAGGAGGTCGTGCGACGCCAGCCGGACATCGTCCTGCTGTCGCAGACGGACGAAGGCCCGATCGATGTGGAGAAGCTCGAGTCGGCCGTCGGCTGGCGCGACCTCCGAGCGGTCAGAGGAGGTTACGTGGTTCAGGTCGAGGCCGATCTTTACAATCGACCGGGCCCACGAGTCGCCGAGGCGGCCCGCCGGTTGGCGACGTTGCTCCATCCGGACGCGGCTGGACGGCTGGCTCAATGATGACCCAGCGCCTCGCCCGCCTCGCTCTTCTGCTGATCGTCGCTGTGACGGTGTTCTGTGTGAGCATGACCATCGGGGCGGCGCACCTGCCGCTGCGCGCCGTAATCGGTGCGCTGGGCGGCGGCGGCGACGAGACGGTGCGGGCAATCGTGCTCAACCTGCGGCTACCCAGAGCCGTACTCGCCCTACTGGTCGGGGGCGCGCTGGGCCTGGCAGGTGCCGTCTTTCAGGCTCTGCTGCGGAATCCACTGGCGGAGCCGTGGGTGCTCGGCGTCTCCGGGGGGGCCGCCGTCGGCGCTGTTCTGGCGGTGGTGCTGGGTTGGAATCTGGGCACCGCCTGGTCGATCCCGCTCGCCGCTCTGGCCGGGGCCCTATTGGCCGTATTGCTCGTCTTGCGCATCGCCACGCACGCGGCGCGGGGACTGGACACTCGCGTGCTGATCCTCGCCGGTCTGGTGGTGGCGGCGTTCTTCAATGCCGTGATCCAGTTGCTGCTGACTTTCGCTTCGGGCGATACATTCCGGTCGGCCATCTTCTGGATGATGGGCAGCCTGGCGGCGGCGAGCTGGACATCGGTCGTCGTGCTGGCGGCCTACCTGTTGCCCGCCATGGCCGCGCTCCTTTTCATGGCACGACCGCTCAACTTGCTGGCGGTCGGCGAGGAGACGGCGCTGTACCTGGGGACGCGGGTCGAGAGAGTGAAGCTGGCCTCGTACCTCATCGCGTCGCTCTTGGTGGCGGCGACCGTGGCGGTGAGCGGCATCATCGGATTCGTCGGACTCATCGTTCCACACGCCATCCGGCTCATCTGGGGCAGCGACCACCAGTTGTTGCTGCCGGCTTCGGTGTTGCTGGGTGGGGGATTCCTGCTGGCAGCTGACACCGCCGCCCGCACGGTCGCCGCGCCAGCGGAGCTTCCACTGGGTGTCATCACCGCGCTTGTGGGAGTGCCACTCTTCGTCATCCTGTTGACGCGACGGGCGATATGACGGCGGCGCCGGTCTTCGAGACGAAGGACTTGTCTTTTCGTTACGAAGGGGCCGCGCAGCCCGCCCTGTACGGGATCGACCTCACGGTCGGTCCGGGCTCGCTCTATGCCGTCATCGGTCCGAACGGTTCCGGAAAGTCCACCTTGTTGAAGTTGCTGCTCGGCGTCCTGAGCCCCGACAGTGGTCAGGTGAGCTACGAGGGTCAGTCGGTGCAGCGCTGGAGCCGCCGGGCCCTGGCCAGACAGGTCGGTGTGGTTCCGCAGAGTGAGGAGACGGTCTTTCCGATCAGCGTGGCCGAGATGGTGAGCATGGGTCGATACCCCCACCTGGGCGTCTTGGGACGGCCGGGCGCACGCGACCACACAGCCGTCGAGGAAGCGATGCGCCGTTGCGATGTGATGGAATTCGCCGATCGGCCGATCTCAACGCTGTCGGGTGGAGAGCGGCAGCGCGCGCTCATCGCCCGCGCCCTAGCCCAACAGCCCACGACGCTGTTGCTCGACGAGCCGACCGTTTCGCTCGACATCCGTCACGAGATGGAGATCTTCGAGCTTCTGGCCGAACTGACGGCGCGTGATGGCGTGACAGTCGTTCTGGTCACGCACCACCTCAACCTGGCGGCGCGGTATGCCCAGCGCCTGCTGCTGTTAAATCGCGGGGCCGCGGTGGCGGAGGGACCACCCGGCACGGTGCTCAGTCGTGAAACGATCGAGCGCGTCTACGAGTGGTCGGTGGTGGTAAGCGAGCACCCGGGCCCCGGACGCGATGTCGGCGCGCCGCAGATCACGCCGCTGGCAGGCGAGGAATACGGCGTATGACCGTGTCGCCGGGCTGATTGTACCTCTCCTCGAACAACCCGAGCACGCCCGCGATCATCGTGAGTCATGCGCGCACGCCTTGCTAGTCCGTGCGGGAAACCCGAGATTTCCGTTGCTGTAAAGCGTCCGGTTGAATACGGGAGAACTTTCCAGCGCGGAGCGGATCGAGCTCGTCGGAGACATCTGCGGTAGTACCGGCGAGGATTCGCACCCGGCCCCGGGCCGTGGTCTGTTCCGGTAGGCGGAAGTAGCCCGGGCAATCGACAGAGAGTGAGGGAAGCCGTGCCTTCTTTCCCGTTCTCGCGCCTCCATCCTCTCGGCGGCCTCATCCTCGCTGGGCTGCTGGCGCCGGCGGGGGCGGGTGCGCAGATCCAATCGGGGGGCCCACTGGGCGACCTCTACATCGCGCGGGAGGGTGGGCTCGTCCACTACTCGAGCGCCGATCCTACCGGAGGAAACGCGGACATGCGGCCGGTCGAGCCCGGCGAGACTCTCGTCCTCGTCGACCATGCGGGCGCGGGAGTCGTGAGGCGTTGGTGGATCACGATCGCGCCTCGCCAGGAAGTCGAGATCCTGCGCAACCTGATCGTGCGCTGCTATTGGGACGGCGAGGAGAACCCGTCGGTAGAAGTGCCGGTGGCCGACTTCTTCGGGATGGGATTCGGCGAGTGGAAGGACTTCATCTCGCTCCCGCTGAACATGACGAGCGGCGGCTACAACACGTACTGGCCGATGCCTTTTCGGCGCTCCGCGCGAATCACCGTCGAGAATACCGGGTCGATGCCGGCACGGAGTTTCTACTACAACGTGGACATCCGGACTTACGACGAGCTGCCGGAAGATGCGCTCTACTTTCACGCCCAGTACCGGCAGGTCCGCACGCGTACCGGCGAACCCGTCACCATCCTGGAGACGAGCGGGCGCGGCCACTACGTCGGCACCCTGCTCTCGATGCAGCCCGAGCGCGGCAGCCACTTCAGTTACCTGGAGGGCGACGAGCGGATCTTCGTCGACGGCGAAGCGACTCCCAGCATCGTCGGCACGGGAACGGAGGACTACTTCTCCTCGGGTTGGTACTTCGACACCGGCGAATACAGCGCGCCCTACCACGGCGTGCCCATCAAGGACGAGGAGAAGGGTCGCATCAGCGCCTACCGCTGGCACATAGAAGACCCGATCCCCTTCACACGCAGCCTCCTCTTCCAGATCGAGCATGGCGCCACGAACAGCGTCCCGGGCGTCGAGTATTCGTCGGTCGCCTTCTGGTATCAAACGCACCCGCATCCACCGTTCCCACCCTTGCCCGAGGAGCTGATCCCGCTCGCCGCGATCTCCTCGCCGTCCATCGAAGCGGAAGCGCTCCTCGCTCGCGGACGAACCAGCGACGGGGAGCTCCGGGTGCAGAACATGGAGAGCTTCAACGGAAGCTGGAGCGGCGACGCGCAGCTGTGGTGGGTGCTGGCACGACCGGGCGCTCGCCTGACGCTGCCGCTCGATGCTCCCACCGCCGGCGCTTACGAGCTGATCGGCTTCTTCACCCGGGCCCCGGACTATGGGATCGTTCGGCTCCTCGTGAACGGCCAGCCCGTGGGGCCATTGATGGACGGGTACGCTCGGCGGGTCGAGCCGACCGGTCCGCTCTCCTTCGGTCGCGTCGAGTTGCGGCGTGGGGAGAACGAGCTGACGGTCGAGCTCGTTGGCAAAGACGCGCGCTCCGCGGGCTACTCCGACGGCTACCTCGTCGGCATCGACGGGTTCCTGCTGCGTCACTGATGGGTATTCGCATGTCTGCTCCGGCTATCACCCGCGGTAGAAGGGCCGGGAGGCTTTTCCCTTCAATCCCGGCTACTGTCCTCGCCCTCGTTTGGTTGCCCGTGTCCGCCGTCTCTGCCCAAGACAGCCTCGGGGAACCACCACCCAACCTGGTCATCATCTTCACCGACGACCTGGGATACGGCGACCTCGGGACCTACGGGCACCCGACGATCCGTACCCCGAACCTGGACCGCATGGCGCAGGAAGGTATGCGGTTCACGCAATTCTATGTCGCGGCGTCGGTGTGCACGCCTAGCCGGGCCGGACTCCTTACAGGTCGTTACCCGGTTCGCACTGGACTCGTTCTGGGCCCGCTGCGCGACCGCGTCCTCTTCCCCTCCGATACGGTCGGCTTGCGCCCGGAGGAAGTGACGATCGCCGAGCTGCTCCAGCAGCGCGGGTACGCGACGCTGGCGATCGGCAAATGGCACCTGGGGGACCTGCCCCGTTTCCTGCCGACAGCACAGGGCTTCGACGGCTACTTCGGCATCCCCTACTCGAACGACATGGACTATGTCCCGCCGCGGGAAGGGCAACCGGGATACTGGAACGTCCCGTTGATACGCGATACGACGATCATCGAGCGGCCGGCCGATCAGGCGACCCTCACGACACGGTACACTGCGGAGGCCGTCCGTTTCATTCGCGAGCACGT
>JASFLD010000215.1:0-7209 GCA_050118275.1 Gemmatimonadales bacterium | reverse complement strand
CTCGGGTCCAGCTCCTCCGCCGCGAAGACCGTCCTTCGTCGAGCGGATCTATTGCTCAACTTTCACTATAAGATCGACCCTCGGCTGTTGGGTTGGGCCCGGCGTTCTGCGCTGGTAGACATTGATCCGGGACTCCTCCAGTTCTGGATCGGCGCCGGCCAGATCGCGCTGCCTCGCCACGATCGCTACTTGACGATTGGAGAGACCGTGGGGACACCCGAAGCGCGCGTTCCCAACTGCGGGTTGCGATGGATCGGAGTTCAGAGACCAGTGTGCCTCGATCTCTGGCCCATGGCGTACGATCCACAATGTCCGGCGTTCACTACTGTATCGACCTGGTCCACGGCGGACTGGCTGGAGTTCAAGAAGAATGGCAAGACCATACTGAGCGAGAATACCAAGCGCCGGTCCTTTCTCCGGTTTCTCGATCTCCCGCTTCGCACGCCTCAGCCACTCGAGCTCGCCTTGTTTCTCGTGGCGGACGACGAAGCGGACCGGGAACGGCTCGAACGACACCAGTGGCGGGTGCGTGACTCGCGGCAGGTGGCGGGGACCCCCGAAACTTACCGCGCCTACATCCAGCGCTCGCGCGGCGAGTTCAGCTGCGCCAAGCCGTCTTGCATGGCTTTCCGCAACGCCTGGATCAGTGATCGAACTCTGTGCTACCTGGCGAGCGGCAAGCCGGCCGTCGTACAGAACACGGGACCCAGCTCTTACCTGCCTTCGGGGGAGGGGCTGTTCCGCTTCAGAACTCCGTCGCAAGCGGTCGAGGCGCTGCAGCAGATCAATTCGGATTACGAGCGTCACTGTAACGCCGCCCGCGCCATCGCGGAGACGCACTTCGATGCGCGACGTGTGCTGGAGCGCCTTCTCAACGCCGCGTTGAATGACTCGGCCAGTTGAGTCGCCCCCATCGTGATTCTGTCTAGACGGCGCGATACAGGATACTTGGTCGTGAACGGGGACGACTTGGGGATGAGCTCCGGGGTGAACCGTGGAATCGTAGAGGCGCATTGTCGCGGGGTCCTCACCAGCACGAGCTTGATGGTCAATCGACCGGCGGCGCAGGAGGCGGCGGTCTTGGCTCGGGGACTGCCGACGCTGAGCGTGGGTCTTCACTTAGAGCTCGAGCGTGAGGCTCGAATCGACGTGCGCGTCGCGATGCGAGAACAATTTGACCGCTTCGAACGATTGATGGGTCGCCTTCCATCGCACGTCGATTCCCACCGCGATCTCCACCGGCACGCTGACGTCCTTCCCCATGCGCTGGAGTTGGCGCGGCGGCTCGACGTCCCGTTGCGCGGACACTCTCCAGTCCGCTGTGTGACAGCGTTCTACGGTCAATGGGCCGGTGAAGCGCACCCCGAGCAGGTGAGTGTCGAGAGTCTGATCCGCATACTCGACGGCGAGGTCGGCGACGGTGTGACCGAGCTCGTTTGCCACCCAGGTTACCTCGACCCGACCCTCGATTCCTCGTACGCCAGCGTGCGTGAAGCGGAGCTCCGCACGCTCTGTGATCCCCGCGTTTCGGAGTTTCTTGTCCGAGCGCAGATACAGCTCGCGAGCTTTGGTGATCTCCGCACGCTCCTCAGCGGCGAGTCTTATCGGGCGGAACCGCCGCGTCAGTAGCTCGAGCCGTATCCTCACACGGTGCGCAAGGGTCAGGTAAGCCACAGAGACGCCTCTAGCAGTGGGGGCAAGACAACATCGCAACTATTTCGGCTGTTCCGACTGTCCAACCCTCTGACGTACCGGATCACGCGAGATGGGAGTCAGATCATGACCCGACGCCGATACCTAACCGCCTGTCTATTCCTAATCCTCGACCTGTCAACGGCTGGCTTGGCGCAAGAAGTCGAATCACCGCCGGCTGACCTATCGGGCAGCGACAAGGTGTTTGGCCTCTCACTGATCTGGCAGGAGGCGAACTACAACTTCGCGTTCTTCGACCAGGTGCCGGACCTGGATTGGGACAGTGCCTACCGGGCATTCGTTCCGCGGGTGCTGGCCACCGGGACGACCTACGACTACTACCAGGAACTGAAGCGGTTCGTGGCGTTGCTGGAGGACGGTCACACCTCCGTTTGGTTGTCGGCGCCGGCCGGTCAGTTCGAGTCCTACCCCTGGATATTGACGGAGAACGTGGGAGGCGAGGTTCTGGTCGCGAACGTGGGTCGCTCTCTGGAGGTTGAGTTGCCGCTGAGGTCGGTGATCGAGACGATCGACGACGAGCCAGCGGCGGAACGCGCCAGGCGCGAGCGGGGACCGTACATATTCGCCAGTACCCGGCACGACCGCGACGACAAGATCATCGCTGAGGCGCTGTACGGGCCGCCGGGAGAGACGGTGCGGATCGTCTACGTGACGCCGGCTGGCGAGCGGCGCCGGTTGACGCTGGATCGAGATCGGCGAAGGCGGGATGACGAGTGGCTCCTGCCGACGCGCTCGACACGACCGCGCTTCGACTTCCGCTGGCTGGACGACGACATCGCCTACGTGGCGGTCAACACGTTCAACGACGAGGGCGTGGTCGATGACTTCGAGGCGGCCCTCCCGGAACTGTATCGAGCAAAGGCGTTGGTGGTGGACATTCGGAAGAACGGCGGCGGGAACAGCAGCAACGGGTACGGTATCGCCGCGTATCTGACGAACGACACGTTACAGACGTCGGCCTGGAAGACGCGGGAACACGTCGCCGCCTACAAGGCGTGGGGACGATTCTCGGACAAGTACCGCAACTATTTCCGGATGAACGCCTGGCGCGATGGCGGCACGCACGGTCCGGTGCCGCCGGCCGAGGGTCACCGCCTGATCGTGCCGACGGTCGTGCTCCAGGATCACGCGACCTTCTCGGCGGCCGAGGATTTTCTCGTCGCCATCGACGCGATCCCCCAGATCACGACGATCGGGCGGCCCAGCGGCGGGAGCACCGGGCAACCGCTCTCGATCGATTTGCCGGGCGGTGGCCACGCGAACATTTGCAGCAAACGTGACACATACCCCGATGGGCGCGATTTCGTTGGGATCGGCATCGCGCCCGATATCGTCGTCGAGCCAACGGTAGAGGACGTGCAGCGGGGCAGGGATCCGGCGCTGGAGCGTGCGGTGGAACTGCTGCGCAGCCGATTATCCGAATAGTTCGATTCGTTGGTGCCAGCGGCCTTCGGCTCTCGGAGTACCGAAGGCCGCGTTGCCCAAGCCGCTCCAAGCCCCCAGTTTGATCCATCTTCCACTCAGGCCGTCACATCAGCGGAGGGTCGTATCATGCGTCGACGTCTTATTCCGTTCGTGCTCGTTACCGCCGCGCTCGCCGCTCAGCCCGTGGGCGCCTCCGCCCAGTCCGGCGATGTCCAGAGCGGCGTGCTGGGTTTCTACCGCTATCCGGCCCTGCACGGCGGAACGCTCGTGTTCGCCGCCGAGGGCGACCTGTGGAAGGTGTCGACGCGGGGCGGCGTGGCCGAGCGGTTGACCACCCACGCCGCCGAGGAGACTAACCCGATCATCTCGCCGGACGGCACCACGCTGGCCTTCACCGCCCGCTATGAGGGACCCGCCGAGCTGTACACCATGCCGTTGAGCGGCGGAGTTCCCGTGCGCCGTACCTACGAGGCCGAGACCTCGCTGGCGACGGCCTGGACACCGGGCGGCGAGCTGGTGTATACGACGCTCCACTACTCGGGACTGCCGAAGCCGATCATGGTCAAGCTCAACCTGACCGATGACACGCGCTCGCTGGTTCCGTTATTCGACGCCACCGAGGCGGCCTACGACGCGGCTGGCACCCGGCTGTTTTTCGTGCGACCGCCCTTCCACAACAATGTGACCAAGCGGTACACCGGCGGCACGGCGCGGGACGTCTGGAAATTCGGCGAGGGCGCCGAGGAGGCCATCGAGCTGACCGGCGACTATGAGGGCGAGAGTCATTCGCCCATGTGGCACGACGGCCGCGTCTACTTCGTCAGCGACCGGGATGGAACGATGAACATCTGGTCGATGAACGAGGAAGGGAGCGATCTGCGCCAGCACACCAGACACGCGGGCTGGGATGTGAAGAACCCTTCGTTATCGCAGGGACGAATCGCCTACCAGCTGGGCGCCGACATCTGGCTTTACGACATCGCGAGCGGATCCGACGAGGTCGTTCCGGTCACGCTGGCCTCCGATCTGGATCAGTTGCGTGAGAAGTGGGTGGACGATCCGATGGAGTATCTGACGGCGGCGCACATCCACCCCGAAGGCGAGAGCGTCGTTCTGACCGCGCGGGGCCGCGTGTTCGTCGCGCCGGCGAAGCAAGGACGCCTGGTGCGAGTCGCGCGCAAGCCCGGCGTGCGCTATCGAGATGTCGTGTTCATGCCCGATGGCCGGACGTTGGTTGGCCTGTCGGACGAAACGGGCGAGCTGGAGTTCGTCGAGTTGCCGGCGAACGGCGTCGGCCCGGGTCGGTCGCTGACCGATGACGGCGTCATCCTGCGCTACCAGGGACATCCATCGCCGGACGGTAAGTGGATCGCCTACGACGACAAGAACAACGACCTGTGGGTGCTGAACGTCGCCGTCGGCGATCAGCGCAAGATCAACGAGTATCGGCAGGGAATCGGAGATCTGGCCTGGTCACCGGACAGCCGCTGGCTGGCCTACAGCATGCGCGCGCCGAACACGTTCAACCAGATCAAGTTGTACAGCGTGGAGAGCGGGAACACGGTCCAGCTGACCAGCGATCGAACGAACAGCTTCAGCGTGGCATGGGATCCCAAAGGCGAGTTCATCTACTTTCTGTCGGATCGGAACCTCCGCTCGTTGGTGGGTAGCCCCTGGGGTTGGCGTCAGCCCGAGCCGTACTTCGACCGGCCGATCGAGATCTTCCATGTGTCACTGCGGAAGGGTCTGCGATCTCCGTTCAAACCGGCCGACGAGCTGAATGGTGCGGGTAACGAGGCGCGCGGTGAACGGAGCGAACGTCAAGAGCGCGAGGGAGTGTCGCCGATCCGCGTCGACCTTGACGGCTTGCAGCAGCGCGTGAAGCGAGTACCGGTGGAATCGGGCAACTACTCGCGGCTGTACGTGAACGGGGACGCTTTGTTCTTTGAATCGCGCGAATCGGGCCCGAACGCCGACTCGCACCTGCTGGCCGTCGAGATCGGCAACGAGAAGGTCGAACCTACTACCGTCGTCGAGGACATCCGCAGCTTCGAGCTATCACAGAACGGTAAGAAGATCCTGGTTCGCAAGGGTCAGAACCTGCACGTCATCGATGCGAAGCCGGCGAAAGCCAACCTGAGTGAGGCGCGTGTCGACCTGAGCGGCTGGACGTTCCCGATCGACGTGCGTGAGGACTGGCGTCAGATCTTCATCGACGCCTGGCGGATGGAGCGCGACTATTTCTACGACCCCGACATGCACGGTGTGGACTGGGATGCCGTGCTGGCCAAGTACCTGCCGTTGGTCGATCGGGTCACCACGCGCGACGAGCTGTCCGACCTCATCGGTCGCGTGATCGGCGAGCTGTCGGCCTTACACACAAGCGTGCGGGGCGGAGACCTGCGGACGGGCGACGACGACATAAGTGTCGCCACGTTGGGCGCGCGCCTGTTCCGCGATGCGAATGCGGGCGGTTATCGCATCGACTACATCTACCAATCCGATCCCGACTATCCCGACGAGATCTCTCCGCTGGCGGATCCCGATCTCAACATATCGGCCGGTGATGTCATCACGGCGGTGAACGGTGTGGCGACACTGGAAGTACCGGACATCGGGGCGCTGCTCCGCAACCAGGAACGGCGGCAGGTGCTGCTCACGGTGCAGTCCGGAAACGAGTCGCGCGACGTGATCGTCACACCTGCCGCAAGCGAGTTCGGACTGCGCTACAGCGATTGGGAATACACGCGCCGCCAGAAGGTCGAGCAGGCGGGAGCCGGGAAACTCGGCTACGTGCACCTGCGGGCCATGGGTCCGAATGACATCGCCCAGTGGTACCGCGATTTCTATCCGGTGTTCAACCGGCAGGGGCTGATCGTCGATGTCCGGCACAACCGGGGCGGCAACATCGACAGCTTCATCCTGGAGAAGCTGATGCGGAAAGCGTGGATGTACTGGAAGTACCGTGTGGGCGAGGAGGCTTGGAACATGCAGTATGCCTTCCACGGTCACATCGTGGTATTGGTGGACCAGAACACCGCGTCGGACGGTGAGGCGTTCGCCGAGGGCTTCAAGCGTCTGGGCCTGGGCACGGTGATCGGCATGCGAACCTGGGGTGGCGAGATCTGGTTGGGCTCGGCCAACCGGCTGAGCGACGGCGGGCTGGCTCGCGCGCCGTCGAACGGCGTGTACGGGCCGGAAGGCGAGTGGTTGATCGAGCAGATCGGCGTGGTGCCGGACATCGAGGTGGACAACCTGCCGCACGCCACGTTCAACGGCTCGGACGAGCAGCTCGACTACGCGATCCGCTACTTGCTCGAAGCGATAGAGCGGGATCCGCGCGAGGTACCGCCGGCTCCTCCGTACCCGAACCGGGCGTTCGATTACACGGTGACGACATCGGGCCAAGACGAGGGAGCTGAATATTGAATGATGAATATCGAGCAAGGAATGTCGAAGTCGGGGGCGGGTGGAATGTCGAATGGTGAATATCGAGCGAGGAATGTCGAACCAATATTGCACAACCGGCGAGGAGTGTCGAAGTCATATCGAGCGGTGTAGGGCGTGATGAACGCGGACGATCTGCGTGATATCATGGAGTTCCTGCGGCAACGGGTCCGCCCGGAGGCCGGAGCGGCGGTCGACGCCTTCGTCATCCGATTCGACGCGCCCTCGGTCGATGAGATGGTGGCGGCCGGCCTGCACCCCGACGGGAGTCGGAAGATACGCTCTGCTCCCTGGTGGGGACGAGATGGTGACCGACGTGCTGGAAACGCCCGACAGGCGTCAGCTCTGGATCCGCGATCTGGAGACGGGCCGGGTCGATTCGCTGCCGGCCACGCGCGGCGCCGAGGACCCGTTCTGGTCCCCTACTGGACGCTCGCTCGGGTACTTCGCTGGGGGGGCGCTGTGGCGGGTGGAGCGGGACGGCAGCGCGCCTCGACAACTCTGCGCACGAGCGGACCCCGGCGGATCGTGGAGCCACGAGAATCTGATCCTCTTCGCCAGCGAGGGTCATCCGATGGTCGTGAACGCCGACGGTGGTCTGTGCAATGCCGTGCAAGGTGCATG
>JASFLD010000214.1:0-7217 GCA_050118275.1 Gemmatimonadales bacterium | reverse complement strand
TCATCGACAAGTCCAGGTACCAACTCTGGACCTTCTTCCGTCGGGAGCGCAGCCGTTCCACCGCTCGCTCGGACAATGTGACCGGAGCCAGGCCCGGCGGCACGCTCAGGCACTTCTGCGTCCCCGAATACGCAACATCTATACCCCGGTCGTCCACATCCACGGGGACACCGCCCAAGCTGGTCACAGTATCCACCAGGAAGAGCGTGTCGGTACCCCGAAGATGCCGGCCGACATCGTCGAGCGGTTGCAACACCCCGGTCGACGTCTCGGCATGCACGAGGGCCAACAGACGGGCCCGCGGATTGGCTCGCTGCGCGTCGATCAACTGGCCGACATCGAGCGGTTCGCCCCAGGGCGCCTCTACACTCACGACTCGAGCGCCGATCCGCTCGGCCACGTCGACCATCCGCCGGCCGAATACGCCGTTGACCCCGATGATGACCTCGTCTCCCGGTTCCAGCATATTGACGAATGCCGTTTCCATGCCGGCCGAACCGGTCCCCGAGATCGGGATGGTCAGCTCATTCGTCGTTCCGAAGACCGCGCGCAGCTGCCCGGATATCCGATCCATCAGCTTCAGAAACTCGGGGTCCAAGTGCCCGATGGTCGGCTGAGCCATCGCCAGCAAGACACGTGCGGAAACGTTGGAAGGGCCCGGACCCATCAGCGTGCGTCTCGGTGGCTCGAAGCCAGGCACGGTATCGCTCATTCGGCTCAGTCGCCCACGCTGAGGAAATTACCGAACAGCCGATTCGTCGCGTTCAGCAGAGCACGCGCCACACCCGTCGGCGTATCGCCCTCGGGTACCGGCGACGTCCCCACCAGACGCCGCTCCTCGTTCGCGATCGGGTCGTGAGCGCTCACCGCCACGATCGCCACCGTGTCATCGAACGCCTTGATCGATTTTACGCCGACCAATCTCAAGCTCGCCCGTTCACCCAGAAGCTGTTGCAGCGCATCCAGCGTCGCCAGGGCGCAGACCCGCAGATCCATCGTGCCAAGCCCAACGTCCGAGGCACGCCCACGGTATTCGACCGCCCTCCACTCGAGCACGACCTCGGCTTGCGCCAGATTGTCGGTGCCACGAACCAGCTGCGCCTCGACCAGCCTCGCCCGCTCACGTGGTTGATGTTCTTCCCAAGACATCGCCGCTCTCTTCTCAGCGGGAATCCATACAGGAATCGTCGTCCTCAGCGAGAAGCGTGCTGGAATCACGCTCCGTCGGTTGGCCGACCATACTAGATCCGACTCACTCGGTGTGTCAACGCGCCAGCGAGCCGCCTAAAGCGTGTAATTCGGCGCCTCCCGCGTGATCGTCACGTCGTGCGGATGGGACTCCCTCAAGCCACCGATCGTTATCCGGATGAAGCGAGCCTTCTCCTGCAGGTCGGGCACATCCACCGCGCCGCAGTACCCCATCCCGCTTCGCAGTCCGCCAACCAACTGGTACACAACGTCGGCTACCGGCCCCTTGTAGGGTACCCTTCCCTCGATACCCTCCGGGACCAACTTCTTCCCATCCAGTTCGCCGTCCTGGAAGTAGCGATCGGCGGACCCCTCCTCCATGGCCGACAGCGAGCCCATCCCACGGATCACCTTGAAGCGGCGGCCTTCGAGTAGAAAGGACTCGCCCGGGCTCTCCTCCGTGCCCGCCAGCATCGAGCCCATCATCACCGAATCGGCGCCCGCGCCAATCGCCTTGACGATGTCGCCCGACTGGCGGATGCCACCGTCCGCGATCACCGGCACTTCACCTTCACAGCCCCTCACCGCTTCCATGATCGCCGTTAGTTGCGGAACTCCCACCCCCGTGACGACCCGTGTCGTGCAGATCGAGCCGGGGCCGACCCCTACCTTCACCGCATCCGCGCCTCGCTCCACCAGCGCCCGCGCGCCGTCCCGCGAAGCTACGTTCCCCGCGATCAACGCAACGTCGGGGAACGCCTCCTTCAGGCGCTGGACGGCTGAGAGAACGCCTGCCGAGTGCCCATGCGCGCTGTCGACCACCAGAACGTCAACTCCCGCGTCCACCAACTCTCTGGCCCGCTCCAGGTCCCTCTTACTCGTGCCAACCGCCGCCCCGACGTTCAGCCGACCGTGCTCGTCCTTCGCGGCATCCGGGAACTGTCGGCGCTTGAAGATGTCCTTGACCGTAATCAGTCCCTTCAGGAATCCATTCTCGTCGACCACCGGCAACTTCTCGATCTTGTGCTCGTGCAGCACCCGTTCGGCCGCAGCGAGCGACGTCCCGATCGGCGCGGTGATCAGCGATTCCTTCGTCATCACATCTCTGATCGGTCGATCGAGATCCATCTCGAACTGCAGATCACGGTTCGTGATGATGCCCACCAATCGGCCGTCCCTCTCCACGATCGGGACTCCGCTGATCGAGAACTGATGCATCAGCCGGTGCGCATCTCTGAGCGAACCCTCGGGACTCAGGGTGATCGGATTGAGTATCATCCCGCTCTCCGACCGCTTCACCCGGTCCACGTGAGCCGCCTGTCTCTCGACCGGCATGTTCTTGTGCACGATGCCGACTCCGCCGTGCCGGGCTATGGCCATGGCCATCTCCGCCTCGGTGACCGTGTCCATCGCGGCCGACACCAGGGGAATGTTCAACGAAATGCCCCGCGCCAGTTTCGTCTTGACCACGACATCTCGTGGATGCACCGTCGAGTGCTGCGGAACGAGCAGCACGTCGTCGAACGTCAACGCATAAGGAAAATCGACCTTGCTATCCATCTCTGCCTAACGCGGCCCCCCGAAAAAAACGACGCCCGAGCGCATCACCAAGCGCGCACTCGGGCTCTCTCTCACTTCTTCGCTCTCTCCATGGCGGAAGATACGCGGCCGATCACGACAGTGTCAACGGCCTTCCACCTCCCTTCTCAGGCGACGTCGAATGGGCGCCGGCAGCAGACCGGCCAGATCTTCTACGCTCCCGCAAAGAGCCTCCAACCCCTCGTCCGGCCCGTCCCAGTGCTCGTATACCAGGTCGCTTCCTGCCCGCTTCACGAGCCGATCGATCGCCAGCGCCAGGAAGACGAGGTCATCCAGCCGGCCCAGGATGGGTATGACATCGGGTATCAGATCGAAGGGCGCCAGCACATAGGCCACAGCAGCCGCCAGAACCAGCTTGTCAGGCCGCGATACCCGCGAATCGCCGAGCAAGCGCACGATCAGTCGGAAATAGTGCGGTAGTCCCGCCAACAGCCAGCGGAGTTGGCCGGATTTCATCGTCAGTCGATGATGATGCGGGTCCGCTTGCTGTGCGAGGACGACTCGCCCTCGTCCCGCGACGCCGGCCGTCCCACATCCGCAATATCATCCGCCAGGTCGCGTGCTGCCTTCGCTGCCGTGCCGACTGCCCGGTCAACGACGCTCAGAGCGCCCATCACCCCTTTCAGCGCCCAAGGGGCGGCACGCCGCGCGCGGAGCTTGTCCTGAATCCCCTCGGCAAAGCGCTGTATGCTGTCCGGTTTGGCCTTCTCTTCTCCGTATTTCTCTTCTAGGAACTCGACGTAGTCGAGGACCTGGTACATCTTGTCGTCCGGCAGAGATTCCAACTTCCGCCACAGGCGCCGACGCAAGAACGAGTCAGACATGCTCAATACTCCTCTTCCTTATCCGTGTCCAGCGATGCGGCCGCCTGAACATTCACCTCGAACGGTACCGATCGCTCCGCCGGACCCAATCGTATCCTCACATCGAGCAGGCTACCGCCCAGCCACTCAGCCTGTTCGACATCGCATTCGCCGCTGAATTCACACTCGCTCTCCCATGGCATCTCCAGGCGAACTCCGCGCACCGCGTCGTACACCGAAACGCTGCTCCGCTGCCCGCGGTGGTCCAAGAGCACGGCCAGATAGTCCCCGCCCGGCGCCCACAGCAGCGAATCGGTCGCCGCCGCCGGCCAGAAGCCCAGCACGTGAACCGACGGTTCCGCCGCGGCCGCCACGGTTCCCACGCAGCTCCCAGGTCCCACCGTCGCCCAAGCCGCGTGAGCCGAATCCGGCGCCACGATCAATTGCCCGAAACGGACCTCTCCCAGTCCGGGAGCCAGCACCGCGCACTCGACGACCGTGTCTCTCGCCACGCCCGCGCCGGGCAGGACGGCGACCGGCTCTCGCACCCCGTCCCGTGTGCGATACAGCGTTCCCTTCGACATGGCATACTCCCCCGCCCATGTCAGCTCCTGTTGCGCCGGCGGCGCCTCGCTCTCCGGAACGCGCTCCTGCCTTTCACGGCAGGCGGCGACTCCTCCGCCAGCGAGGGTAATCAACAACAGTGACTTGCACTGGTTGGCCAGACGACTCCGGTGCCCAGCAGGTTTCGTCATGATCGAGTCAGCCGCAGATTCGTCACTCTCCCCGTTAATAGTATCCAACCGGCACCGGCCGGCGCCAGGATGGTCGTCTGTGCCGCATGGCTCGAGAGCATGCCCTTCGAGCCCAATCGCGCCGGCGGGCTGGACTAATCAGCCGCTCCTCTCATCAGCGAGCGCCGCAGCTCGCGTACCCGAGCCAGCTGTTCCCTCAACGCAGATCGATCACCAGCGGCGCTCCGGGCGAGTTCTTGTAAAGGGCTGATGAACGTATCGATAGCTCTGCCCAGATAATCCGCGTTGTCGGTAAGCATGTCGGCTGTCATCTCAGGATCACCAGCGGCCAATCGCGAAGTGCTCCGGAATCCCGGCCCGATTAGCAACTCGGCATCGCGGGCCGACAGGCCAGATGCCGCGACTGTCTGCACCAGCCCCACGGCAACCGCCGCGGCCAGGTGGCTGGTGACAGAGACGATTCTGTCATGCTCTTCGGCATCGAGCCAGACGGGTTGCGCGCCGAGAGCAGCGACCAGCGCTTCGGTCTCGCGCACACCACCAGCCTCGGATCGTGCGCTCGCCACCAATGCCCAGCGCGCTCCCCGGAATAGCTCGGAATCCGCGGCCGCCGCGCCGCCGGTCGTGCTACCGGCCATCGGGTGTCCGCCCACGGCAGCGACGCCGACTGGCAGATTCGCCATCGACTGCACAATCCTCCTCTTGGTGCTTCCAACATCCGTCACTATCGTGCCCGGCTTCAGATATGCACCCAGTTGCCCCAGGAGTCGCACGATCACCGACACCGGCGTTGCCAACACAACCATGTCGGCCCGCCCGGCAGCGACCTGCAAGTCCGCCGCCACCTCGTCGACCAGACCGCGCGCCAACGCCAACTCCGCCGCCGCTCCATCTCGATCGTGACCCAGAACTCGTTCGAATAGCCCGGACCGGCGCGCACCGGCCGCCACAGAGCCCCCGATGAGTCCCAACCCGACCACCAACAATTCGCCCTTGCCACTCGACGGCCCGTGGCGCGGCGCTGGACCGCCCGCCGTCCAGCGCTCGTCGCCGGGCTCAGCCAAGTCCGGCCGCATTGCGGCGGCACGGCCCAGGTACACCGCGCGCGGTTCTCCCTCACCCTCGGCCAGGACCAGCACGCGTATGGCCCGTTCGGGTGCGCCCGGCACGAGCGATTCCTGAGCGCCCAGCATCGGGACTCGATCCCATCCCATATCCCGCGCCGCGTACGCCGGGAAATCGGCGTCCAGATCCGGCGTCATGGTGAAGAAAGCCGCGACGATCTGATTCGTCTGTAGTCGATTCCGCTCCACCAACTCACGCAGCAGAGACTGCGTCGCCCGATAGATCGAGTCCCTGGCGTTGTCTTCCGCGCAGATGGCGCCACGGATCCCTCTCATGCGCCCATCCTTTCACTGCTGAAGAAAACGGCCCCCTGCCCGGGGGGGCCGCTTCGAGCCGACGTCTTCAACATGACTCTACACCCTTCTCGTCCGCTCGCCCGACGCCACTTCCGAGGGCGGGGACCAACACGCCGTCTGCGTCCTACCGTCACGTGCACGGCGGCCAGAATGAGCCTCTTCGCACCGGGCGTCAAGTGACGGGTCTCCAGGAGCCAGCAGCGCCCGGCGGCGCTCATGGCGCTGGCCGCCACCGACGTGCCTGACTAACTTGGCCAGCAGTCGTTCGAGCGTCACCGCCCGCATTCAGGATCGAGAATGGAGTTGTCTGGAAAGGTAGCTCTGGTTACGGGGTCCGCACGCAGGCTCGGAGCCGCCATCGCTCGGGGTCTGGCGCGAGGCGGCACGTCGGTCGCCATCCACCATAGCAAGTCGCCGCAAGCGGCCGAAACCGTCGCCCGCGAGCTCGGCCAGCTCGGAGCCCACGTCGAGATCTTCCAGGCCGACCTCACCGACAGCCGGCAGATCTTCGATCTCTTCTCCGACATCGACAAGACTTTCGGTCGCTTGGATATCCTGGTCAACAGTGCGGCGATCTTCGAGCGGAAGCCGGTGTTGGAGATCACGCCCGAGATCTGGGACCGAACGCTCAATCTCAACCTCCGCGCTCCTTTCTTCTGCAGTCAGAGCGCTGCACGGCTCATGCAGCGAGCCGCTGGCGGGCTGATCATCAACATCGCGGACATCGGGTCGTTTCAGCCGTGGCCGGCCTACGCGCATCATTGTACGGCCAAGGCCGGGATCGTGATGCTGACTCGGGTGCTGGCGCGCGCCCTCGCCCCCGACATACGCGTCAATGCCATCGCGCCCGGGCCCGTTCTGCCACCTGACGATCTCACCGACGAGCAGCGGCGCCAGCTGGCGGACATGACGGTTCTGGGACGATTGGGAGACCCGGAAGACATCCTCAAAGCCGTTCTTTTCTTGCTGGAGTCCGACTATGTGACGGGTGAGACGATCGTCGTCGACGGCGGCAAGTTGCTGGCCGGCTAAGGGCCAGCACTCTCCAAGACGACCACGGCGCAAGCGTACCCCGCTTCATGGCTCAAGCTCACCCAAACCCCGTCGACGCCCAACTCATCGGCCAGCTCTCTCGCACCCGACCGGAATTCCAGGGACGGCTTTCCGCTGGAAGCACGGCTCACATCGAAGTCGACCCAACGCAATCCCGGTTTCTTCCCGCTCCCAAGCGCTTTCAGCGCGGCCTCCTTCGCCGCGAAACGAGCCGCCAGGCAGTCGACCCGATCCACGCGCTCCGCACAAGTTTCGACCTCAACAGCCGTGAACAGGCGTAGAAGCGCTCTATCACCGTGTCTGGCGAGCATCCTCTCGAGGCGGGCGACTTCGACGACATCGATTCCAACGCCGACGATCATGGTCAACCTCTGGCGGGAAAGACGTTTGGGGTGGCC
>JASFLD010000213.1:0-7218 GCA_050118275.1 Gemmatimonadales bacterium | reverse complement strand
GAGCACGGCCGCGATGCTCATGAACAGCACGATCGGTATCAACTCCTCCATATCGGTCTCCGTCCTCGCGCGACGTCACCGATCAGGTGTCGCCCGCCCGGTCTCGTCGCTGAGCATCTGCGGCCCCGGGCAGAGACCCCCCCGCCTCACTCTGCCAACCAGCGCTTTCCACCACGCGCTCGGTAAAATCCTGGCGAGATTCGAGCCGTTCCAGCCGGTCGACAACGCTCTCCATCACCTCCGCCACGCGAGTCGTGTCGAGCCGCTCGCCCTCTTGCTGGCGATCGCGTCGCATCTGTTCGAGCAACTCACCGAGTTGCTTGGTGAAAGGGCGGAAGATCATTACGCCGGCAATGCCGGCCGTGATGCTCATAACCATGATCGCAGCGGCGATCGGTCCAATGACGGCTGGATCCCACGGTCCCATACTGAACCTCCAAGTCTAACCTGCACACTCAACTTCTCCTACGCCAGTCCACCTCACCTGGTTTCACGAGATTACAGGCGGGTGGGGGGCGGCGCGCCGTGGAACACACCGGGACCATTGAGCAGACAGCCCGCTGTGCTTGCGAGGTTACGCGACACAGCGGCGATCGGGGTGAGAGCCGCGACTCTGGCATCGGTGCTCGAACCCTGCAACATTGCCCCGGCAGGGGAGGAGACGATCCTTTGGTACAGAGGATGACAGACATGCCCGTCGCTTTCGTGCTCGTCATGTTCGTGTTGCCGGCGGCGATCATCGCTATGGCGGTCGTATTGGCGCTTTATACCAGGGAGCGAGCGGGCTGATGCAAGAGGGTGGGGTCGTTCAGATCTCGGCCGACCCGGTCGCCGTCGCTGCGTTCGTGGGCTACTTGGCCGTAGTAGTCCTGATCGGCGTCTTGTCGGCGCGGTTCTCGTCTGCCGGCGTGAGCGAGTTTTTCGTCGGCGGCCGCAAGATGCATCGCTTCGTAGTCGCGCTCTCGGCGGTGGTCTCGGGCCGCAGTGCCTGGCTGCTGCTCGGCGTCACCGGCATGGCCTATGTGCGCGGGGTCGGGGCGGTCTGGACCGTCACCGGTTACATCGTCGTCGAGCTCTTCCTCTTTCTGTTCTACGCGCGCCGTCTGCGCCGATTCAGCGAAGCCTATGATTGTGTGACGGTGCCGGATTTCTATGCGGCGCGCTTCGGAGATAGGAACGGACGTTTGAGAGGCGTGCTCATCGGCATCATCCTGATCTTCATGGTGGGCTACGTATCGGCGCAGTTCGTCGGCGGCGGCAAGGCGTTCGCGGCGAGCTTCGGAATCAGTCCCAACGCGGGAGTGCTGTTGACGGCGCTCATCGTGTTGGCCTACACGGCGCTCGGTGGCTTCCTGGCGGTCAGCCTGAGCGATACGCTGCAGGCGATCATCATGATCGCGGCCCTGGTCGTGGTGCCAGTCATCGCCATCGTCGACGGGGGCGGACTGGGGGCGATCGTGAATCAGCTGCGAACGTTCGACCCGAGCCTGATCGACCCGCTGGCGCTGGGCGCCGGCGTGACGATCGGATTTCTGGGAATCGGGCTCGGCTCGCCCGGCAATCCGCACATCATCGTCCGCTATATGTCGATCGCGAATCCCGACCAGCTGCGCACCTCGGCGGTGGTCGGCACGGTCTGGAACGTCGTCATGGCCTGGGGCGCGCTCTTCATCGGGCTAGTGGGGCGCGTCTACTTTCCGGACGTCGCGATGCTCCCCAACGGTGATGCCGAGCAGCTGTACCCGGTGCTTGCCGCCCAGCACCTCCACTCCCTGGCCTTCGGAGTCGTCGTGGCATCGATCTTCGCCGCGATCATCTCCACCGCCGATTCCCAGCTCCTGGTGGCCGCCTCCAGCGTGGTGCGCGACTTCTACGAGAAGATCCTGCACCGTGGCGATGTCGTCCCACAACGACGACTGGTGCTCTACAGCCGCATCGTCGTTGTGCTGCTGGTCACCGCGGCGCTCGTGGTGGGGCTGCTGGCCGAGAAGTTGGTGTTCTGGTTGGTCTTGTTTGCCTGGGCGGGGCTGGGGGCTTCGTTCGGCCCAACCTCGATCCTGGCGCTCTACTGGCGGCGCACGACGCGGGCCGGTGTGATCGCCGGCCTGCTGACCGGAACCGCGATCACCTTCATCTGGGAGTTGACCCCGGCGCTGAGCGCCCGCCTCTACGAATTGATCCCTGCCTTCGCCGGCGGCCTGTTGGCCACGGCGCTCGTCAGCTTGTGGACGCGGCCGCCGGAAGACGTCGATGCGCATTTCTCGAGCATGCTGGGCGGTGCGGCTCACGGACCCCACTGACACCCTATCCCCAACTCGCGCTCTTGATCTCGATCGTCATCGTGGTCGTACTCGTGCTCATAAGGCGATGACGATGACGATCAGCATGACGATCAGGAGGAGGTGAAAGGAACGGAGGGCGTTGCCGGGGAGGGGGCGTCCGGCGATAATCAAGCGCTATGCTACGGGTGACCTTCATCGGCACATCTTCCGCGCGACCGACCGTCTCACGGAACACCAGCGCCTTAGCCATCCAACGGGGGGGTGACCTCTATCTCTTCGACTGCGGAGAGGGGACCCAGCGACAGATGATGCGCTTCGCGGTGGGCTTCAGCGTGCGAGAGATCTATCTGACGCACATGCACGCCGACCACTATCTGGGGGCCGTCGGGTTACTGCGCACGATGAGCCTGCAGGACCGCGAGCAGCCCCTGACCGTCTACGCACCGCCGGGCGGCGAAGAACTGCTGCGCAAGGCGGTGGGGCTCGAGCTCGAAGAACTCGCTTTCCCTGTCGAGATCCGGCCGCTCGCCGCCGGCCAGGCGGTCCGGCACTCCGATTACGTGATCGCCGCCTACGCGGTGAGTCACCCTGGGGGTGCGAATGGCTACGTGCTGCGAGAGGACGATCGCCCGGGACGCTTCTTCCCAGAGCGGGCGCAGGCGCTGGGCGTGCCGGAGGGACCGCTGTTCGGCCGGCTGCAGCGCGGCGAGCCGGTTCGGCTCGAGGACGGCCGGCAAGTCCGGCCGCACCAGGTGATGGGGCCGCCGCGCCTTGGGCGCCGCGTCGTGTACAGCGGGGACACGCGACCGTGCGACGCGACGGTCGAGGTGGCGCGCGGCTGCGACCTGCTGATCCACGAGGCGACGTTCTCGGAAGAGGAGGAGGAGCGGGCTGCCCGGACCGGCCACTCGACGGCGGCGCAGGCCGGCGAGATCGCTCGACGCTGCGGTGCGCGTCGACTGGTGCTGACGCATTTGAGCGCGAGGTACTCGGAGCGTCCCCACGTCCTGGAGCGCGAGGCGAAGCGGGCGTGCGACGCGTGCGACGTGGTCGTGGCTCATGACGGTCTGTGTCTCGAGGTTCCGCTGGCGGACTGACCGATCCCATATGCGCTGGCCCCGATGTCGGTCGCCAACCGAGGGTCGTCGACAGTTGGAGAGGGTCTGTTTCCGATGGCCGAACCATCCGTTATCGGCAGGCAGTGGGAGGCGATAGCGACTTGATAAGCGTCCGCGTTCCTGGCGACAAGTCGATATCTCATCGAGCATTGATGCTGGCTTCCTTGGCCGAGGGCGTCAGCCGGATCCGGGGGCTATCGCGTGGTGCGGATGTGCTGACGACGGCCGCGGCGCTTCGCGCGCTAGGCGCGAACGTGCGAGTTCCGGAAGAAGATGGGCCGGTGTTGATCGAGGGACCGGTCGACTTCCGCGATCCAGAGGATACGATCGACTGCGGGAACAGCGGCACGACAGCTCGGATGCTCCTCGGACTAATCGCGGGTCGACCCATACGCGCCACGCTGGACGGTGACGCCTCGCTCAGGCGGCGGCCTATGGCTCGCGTGGTCGATCCGCTACGCACGGCTGGCGCGCGGGTGAGGGAGTTGGGCCAACCGGGTCGCTTGCCGCTCGAGATCCGTGGTGGATCCCTGGCTGCCATCGAGCACGTCGGTTTGACGGCCAGCGCTCAGGTGAAGAGTGCACTGCTGTTGGCCGGATTGGCGGCACGCGTGCCGGTCAGCGTGAACGAACCGGGCCCATCGCGTGATCACACCGAACGGATGCTCAACGCGATGGGTGCGGAGGTTCACACACGCGAGGCGGAGACTGGTTTTCTCGTGCGCTACCGACCCGGATCACCGTTGAGACCACTCGACCTGACGGTGGCGGGTGACTTCTCATCTGCCGCCTACTGGCTAGCGCTGGCGCTGGTCGGTGCAGCGGGTTCGTCTCTGCGAGTCGAGGGCGTGGGACTCAACCCTAGACGGACAGGCCTGCTGCGGGTGCTGTCGGCGATGGGCGGCGCGGTCGAATCCGAGGTCAACGGTGAGGTCGCCGGTGAACCGATCGGCAGCGTGACGGCGCGCCCCTCGTCGCTACGAGGCGTCTCGGTGCGGGCCGATTGGGTGCCCACGCTGATCGATGAACTGCCGCTGCTCGCCTGCTTAGCGGCGACGGCGGAGGGGACGACTCGAATAACGGGGGCGAGCGAGTTACGGGTGAAGGAGAGCGACCGTCTGGCGACGGTACAGCGGGGCCTACGGGGATTGGGCGTATCGTCTAGGGAGCTAGACGACGGTCTCGAGGTGGTTGGGAGGCGCGCGGGACTGTCGGGTCGGGTGAAGACCGAAGGTGACCACCGGATGGCGATGTCGTTCGGTATTCTCGGGGCTGTAGCGGGGAACGCCATCGAGGTGGACGACCGCGACAGCGTAGCGATATCCTATCCCGGTTTCTGGGCGGAGCTGTCGCGAATAAGGGAAGCGGCGGAGGGTGAATGATCATTGCGATCGACGGCACTGCGGGTTCCGGCAAGACGACGACGGCCAAGGATGTGGCGAAGCGACTGGGTTTCCTTCACCTGGACTCCGGCGCTCTGTACCGGGCGTACGCGCTGGCCGGGTGTCGCCGGGGCTGGATGAACGCGTCGGGAAGGTTCGATGAGGGGCGCATCGCCGATCTCGCGAGGCAGCGAGTAACGGCGGAGGTGCAGGCGGGACGCGTGCTGGTGCGACTGGATGGGGAAGCGCTGGATGAGGAATTGCGGACGCCGCAGGTATCGGCATGTGCCTCGCAGGTGTCCGCTTTCGCGGAGATCCGTCAGCGCGTCGATGCTCTGTTGCGCCGACTGGCCTCCGAGCACGCGGGAGGTGTCGTTTGCGAGGGGCGCGACATGGGCACGGTGGTGTTTCCCGAGGCGGACCTGAAGGTGTTCATGGCGGCCGATCCGGAAGAGCGGGCACGGCGGCGTGTGCTGCAGCGCGGCGAGGCGGTGACACGGGAAGGCGTTGAGAGCGAGAAGCAGCGGCTAGTGGCTCGCGATACCGCCGATTCGGAGCGGGATGTCGCGCCCTTGCGGGCGGCGGCGGATGCCCTGTTCATCGACACTACGCACCTGACCTTTGACCAGCAGGTGGAGTGTATCGTGGAGGCGGCGCGGCGCCTTGACACGGGTTGAATCGGTGGGGTAGATTGCAGGGTTCAATAGGGGCGCGGCTTACTGTGTGTGGCGGAATGAGTTAGCTCTTAGGTCCGGAGATGCCGCCTGAGCACGCCGGCGCCCGTTTTGTTAACACTCAACGAAGTCGGACCGCCGGTCACCGGACGCTGGCGAAGGCACCTAAACCTGATGACAAAAGACAACCGCGAGGTCATGCCCTCGCAGAGCCAGGACACGCCCGAAGAATCCCCTGAACAGACCGATGTGATCGAGCAGCCGAGCCTGGAGGAACCGGAGTCGGCCGCTGAAGGTTCAGCGGAGACATCGAACTCCTCTGAGTCCGCTGAGACATCGAGTCCCGCCGAGGAAGTAGAAGAGGAAGTAGAGGTCAGCGAGGAAGCGTCGCAGGCCCCCTCCAGCGATCTCCGGCAGCGCAAAGCTCTGTTCGATGAGGAAGAGTATTCGGACGAAGAGTACGAGGACATGCTGTCGATGTACGAGGACACCCTCAAGAACATCGAGGAGGGTGAAATCGTCAAAGCGAAAGTGCTGCGGGTCACGGACTCGGCGGCGATCCTCGATCTCGGCTTCAAGTCCGAGGGCTCGGTACCGCTGGAGGAGTTCCGGGCGCCGGATGAAGTGGAGCCGGGGCAGGAGGTCGATGTTTTCCTCGAGAAGCTGGAAGACAACGAGGGCGTGGTCGTCCTGTCGAAGAAGAAGGCCGATTTCCTGCGGGTCTGGGAACAGATCAAGGCGGCCTACGACGCGGACGAACCGATCGGCGGAGTGATCAAGAAGAAGGTGAAGGGCGGCGTGACGGTCGACATCATGGGGGTCGACGCGTTCTTGCCCGGCTCGCAGGTGGCGCTGCGGCGCGTGCCGAACGTGGACGATCTGGTGGGCCAGGAGTTCGACTTCAAGATCCTCAAGCTGAACAAGCGGCGCCGAAACATCGTGGTCTCGCGCCGGGTGATCCTCGAGCAGGAGCGGAGCGAGAAGCGCGAGGAGCTGAAGACCGAGTTGGAGGTCGGTCAGCTGCGCAAGGGGATCGTAAAGAACATCACGGATTTCGGCGCATTCATCGATCTGGGCGGCATGGACGGTCTACTCCACATCACCGACATGTCGTGGGGTCGCGTGGGCCATCCCAGCGAGCTGTGCAGCATAGGTGACGAGATCGAGGTCAAGATCCTCGACATCGATTGGGATCGCGAGCGCATCTCGCTCGGTCTCAAGCAATTGGAGCCGCATCCTTGGAAGGATGTGGAGGAGAAGTATCCCGTTGGCGGGCGCGTGCGAGGCAAAGTCGTATCGATCACGAACTATGGCGCGTTCGTCGAGCTGGAACGCGGCGTGGAGGGGCTCGTCCACATCTCGGAGATGAGCTGGACGCGCAACGTCCGGCATCCGTCGCAGCTCGTGTCGATCGGGGATGAGATCGAAGCCGTGGTCCTAAAAGTCGACCCGGAAGAGGAGAAGATCTCGCTGGGCATGAAGCAGGCCGAGGAGGATCCGTGGCTGAACCTGCCGGAGAAGTATCCGCCTGGTACGCGGATTCGCGGCAAGGTCAGGAATCTCACTTCATTCGGTGCGTTCGTCGAGGTCGAGCCGGGAATCGACGGCCTGGTTCACGTGTCCGACATGAGCTGGACGAAGCGGATCCAGCACCCGTCGGAGGTCTTGAAGAAGGGTGACGAGGTCGAGGTGGTCGCTCTCTCCATCGACGTCGACCAGAAGCGGATCTCGCTGGGTTTGAAGCAGACCGAGGATGATCCCT
>JASFLD010000212.1:0-7222 GCA_050118275.1 Gemmatimonadales bacterium | reverse complement strand
CCTGACATGTCAATCGTCAAAGTAACGAGACGGCTGCACTTCAGTGCGGGCCACCGGCTGCACAACCCCGAGTTGTCCGAGGCGGAGAATCGAGAGATCTATGGATTGTGCAACAACCCGTCGGGACACGGTCACAATTATGGACTCGAGGTGACGCTGAAGGGTGAGGTGGATCCGAAGACGGGATACGTATTCGATCTGAAGCGTCTGAAGCGGTTGGTCGAGGGATTGGTGCTGGCGGATGTGGATCACGCGAATCTGAATGTGGATGTAGCGTGGATGAAGGGTGTGATTCCGACGGCGGAGAACATCGCGGTGCAGGTTTGGCGGCGGCTGGAAGCGGAATTGCCGGAAGGCATGCTGGAGCGAGTCCTGGTCTCGGAGTCGGAGCGCAATTTTGTCGAGTACTTCGGGGAGTGAGCGGCGGCGCCTACGACGCGTTGCATCGAAGTGAGTGGAGTGGAGAGTGCGATCGTTGCGAGGAGCAGGCGGCCGTCGTGGCGGTACGGCAGGATGAAGGACACGGGTGCGGAGTGCCTACAGATGACGGAGTCAAGGGATCTACAGTACCATATCCGCGAGCAACTGCGGCTGTTGGGTGAGGATCCGGATCGGTCCGGTCTGGTGGATACGCCAGCGCGGGTGGAGCAGTCGTTGCGCTGGCTGCTGCGGGGATACGGAGAGACGGTGGAGGGAGTGATCGGCCGGGGTGTGTTCGAGGCGGAGCACGACGAGATGGTGATCGTGAAGGACATCGAGGTCTACTCGATGTGCGAGCACCATCTGCTGCCTTTCTTCGGGAGAGCGCACATTGCGTACATACCGAACGGGCGGATCGTCGGGTTCAGCAAACTCCCTCGAATCGTCGATATCTTCGCGCGACGACTGCAGGTTCAGGAGCGTCTGACTGACCAGGTGGCGTGCGCGATCCAGGACGTGCTCGAGCCGAAAGGCGTAGGGGTGGTGATCGAGGCGGTCCATTTGTGCATGATGATGCGGGGGGTAGAGAAGCAGAACTCGAAGACGATCACGAGCGCGGTGCGGGGTGCGTTCAAGAGCGACCTGCGCACCAGGGAAGAGTTCCTGCGGCTGGTAGCCGGTCAAGCGCTTCACGCGTGAGCGAAGGGGATCTGTCCGGTCAAAGGGTCGTCCTGACGGGCGCGTCGAGCGGAATCGGTCGGGCGCTGGCGGGGCGCCTGGCAGAGTCGGGTGCGGCTCTGCTGTTGATCGCGCGGGGAGCGGAGTCGCTGAGCGAACTGGCCGGGGAGCTGGGCGTGACGGCGCTACCTGGTGACGTGACGGACGAAGAGTTTCTGGCGGCGCTGGCCGGGTTCGTGGAGGAGCATTGGGGGGACGCGCCGGACATACTGATCAACAACGCGGGGGGGTTCGCGCTGTCGCCGCTGAGCGCGACGGAGGGCGCGGTGGTGGGGCGTCTGTTGGCGGTGAATCTGTGGGCTCCGTTCGAGCTGACTCGACGGTTTCTCCCCGGTATGCTGGCGCGTGGTTCGGGACAGATCGTGAACATCGGCTCGATAGCCGGTCGCAAGGCGTTCCCCGGCAACGCGGCGTACTCGGCGTCAAAGTACGGCCTGCGCGGCCTGCACGAGGTGCTGGTCGAGGAGCTTCGCGGCAGCGGGGTGCGCGTGAGCTGGATCGAGCCGTCGGCGGTGGACACGCCTCTGTGGGCGGAGCTCGATCCGGATGCGCGAAATGATCTACCCTCACGGGTTGAGATGTTGGCACCGGCCGCGGTGGCGGACGCGATAATGTTCGTCGTGACGCGGCCGTCCGGCGTCGTGGTCGAGGAACTGGCGATCAGATCGAACGTCAAGCGGATCTAGCGGTGCGTTGGTTCTTGGATGGTTGGTTCTTGGATGGATAGAGGGAGAATCCGGGAACACTTGATCGGGTAAACGAACATGGTTCTACAACAACTGAAGAAGTTCCAGAAGATCAGTTCGACCAAGGAAGGGGTGACGCGACTGGGCCTCAGCGAGTGGGAGGACAAGGCACACGCGGCTGCCGCGTCCTTCTTCTCGCGTAGCCGGCGCGTCGAGAAGATCCGTGACAAAGCGGGGAACACCTTCCTGGTGAACGGGGATGGCAAAGGCCCGTACCTGTTGATGGGCTCGCATCTCGACACCGTGCCGAACGGCGGCTGGCTGGACGGTTCGCTGGGCGTGGCGTGTGCGATCGACGCGATGCAGCGGATACTCAGGAAACGCCGCGATGCGAAGGTGGCGGTTGCGGTATGGGCCGACGAGGAAGGGTATCGTTTCGGGAATGGTCTGTTCGGATCACGCGCATTCGCCGGTGCAGTCAACGCGGATGAACTTCTGGCCTTGCATGATAGAGACGGCACGAGCTTGGCGGAGGTTCTGGCGAGCCGCGGCTGGCAGCGCAAGCCGCGTCGGAGTCGCGAGACCGGCGAATTGCAGTTGAAGTTCATCTACAAACCGCCTGTCGAGGTGGGGGCGTATCTCGAGGCGCACATCGAGCAGGGCTCACGCTTGATCGAAGCGCAGAGGCGGATCGGGATAGTGACGCACGTGGCGGGCATTCGACGCTGGCGTCTGGACAGCAAGGGTGAGTTGAACCATGCGGGTACGACGCCGATGCGTGAACGGCGTGACGCCCTGGTGCCGGTCGCTGGGATGATCGGGCGGCTGCCGCAGCTGGTGCGCGGCATCGAGAGCGGGGTCATCACCTGTGGGGCGATGGGGGTTTCACCCGGCGTGGCGAATGTCATTCCGGATCGGGCGTGGGCGATCGTGGAGCATCGGGCCGCCAGCGAGCGGGATCAAGATGAGATCGCGCGACGGCTGAAGGAACTGGTGGCGACGACGGGCCCGCGCGCCCCGGGAGTCGGACTGGACATGGTACCGCTGGCGGCGGTACGGCCGACGCGGATGTCGGAAGAGATGACGCGGGCGGTGGAGTCGGTGTGCGAGACGATGGGTGTGGAAACGATGCGAATGGTCTCGATGGCGGCGCACGACGCCATGTCGGTGGCTCGTGTCGCTCCCGCTGGAATGTTCTTCATACCGAGCCTCAAGGGTGTGAGCCATCGTCCCGACGAGGACTCGCGCAAGGACGACATCAAGCTGGCGGGCGACATCATGTATCGTTGGGCGGAAGCGGCGCTGAAGAGTGTACTTTGAGCTGACGGACATCCTAACGTGTCCTGGCTGTGGTCCGGCGCACGGACTCGTCTTGCTGGTCAAGGAAGTCGAGGATCGGCGAGTCAAGACCGGTTGGCTGGGTTGTCCGAATTGTCGTCGGGACTTCCCGGTCATCGACGGCATAGCCGATCTGCGCGTCGAACCCGACGCGCGGCCCGTGGCACGCGCGGCAGTGGAGGAAGACGGGCTAGCGGTGAAGGTCTTGGCTCTGTCAGGCCTGGCCGGTGAACGCGGCCCTCTCCTCGTGGGCGATGGACTGGAGCACGTGGCTGCGAAGATCGCCGATCTGGCGCCGGAGCTGGAAGTCATCGTCGTGACGAAGACGCCGGAACGTCTGGCGGCGCGGCAGGGGGTCAGCGGGGTCGCCTACGATACGGGAATGCCGGTCGCCGAGCAAAGACTGCCTTGCGTAGCCATAGCCCCCGGGGGTTCGCGGGACGTGGTCGCGGCGGCGGCGCGTCGGGTCCGTGGGGCAGGGCGACTGCTGTTGTTCGATGCGACGGCGGAAGACATCGCCGAAGCGAAGCGCGGCGGTTTGACGGTTCTGGCGGCCGAAGGAAAGACGGCAGTGGCCGAGCGGAAGAGCGGTTCGTTGCCGGTTATGAGCTAACGATCGTTCTGCGAGTCGGGGTGAGAGGGTACTTGGCAGGCGACCGAACGGTAGGGTTGGCACGCGCATGAAATGGTGGCCGTTTTCGAGGCGCGTGAGCGGACTGGGCGAACCGCCGGACTACTACGGCGAAGGCCTCAGGTTGGCGGGGGAGGAGAGGTATCACGAGGCGCTGACCTCGTTTCGACTGGCGCTGAGGCGGCAGCCGGACGACCCGGGGATCCTGCAGCAAATGGCGGTGATCTACACGCGCATCGGGATGCCGGAGGAAGCGGTCCGGCATTACGAGGCAGCGATCGAGACCGGCGGCGACGCGACGGCCGCCCATTACGGGCTGGCGTTTCTGCTGTTGCGGAGCGGGAACGGTCCGGGGGCTCGTGCGCACTTGGAAGCGTTCCTGCGTCAACCGCCGCAGGACGAGGATGCGTCGGCGCACATCGAGCACGCACGCCAGACGCTGGAACGACTGGAATCCGGCGGCTCGGGCGCAGAAGAGCCAGAAGTGGGATCTGGAGAATAAGGCGTGGCTGGAGACAAAGGCATCACAGTCGTCCGCAGCGTCGGTGTGGCCGCCGGCCAGCCGGAAGGGAACATCGCCCAGCTCTTCATCGAGGCGGTCGAAGGTCACCGAAAGGTCGACGCGCTGAAGTACAAGCGTGAAGGGACCTGGCAGTCGATCTCACATCGGGAGTTATACGAGAATGTGAAACGGGCGGCTCTGGGTCTGGAGGCGCTCGGGTTAGCACCGGGAGACCGGGTGGCGATCCTGTCGGAGAATCGGCCGGAATGGCTGGTATCCGATTTCGCCTGTGTGATGAGTGGGCTGGTCAGCGTTCCGCTCTACCCGACTCTGCCGGCGGGCCAGCTGCTCCACATGTTCGAAGATAGCCAGGCGCGGGCTGTTTTCGTCTCGAACGCGGATCAGGCGTGCAAGGTTTTGGAGGCTCGCAAGGAGATTCCGACGTTGGAGCACGTCATCGCGTACAACGATGATGTGTCCGAATCGGCGCCGGGTACGATGAGCCTCGCGGCTCTGATGGAATCCGGCGACTCGATGGTGGGCGGCATCGCGGACGAAGAGTACCGGGCCCGTGCGTTGGCGACAAGGCCGGACGATCTTCTGACGATACTCTATACGTCGGGGACGACGGGTCGGCCGAAGGGAGTCATGCTCACGCACGCCAATCTGGTCTCGAACGTCCGCTCGGCGCTGAACGTCCTGGAGATCACGCCGGACGACGTATCGCTCTCGGCGCTACCGCTCAGCCACATCTTCGAGCGGATGGCGGGGCAGTACGTCATGTTCAGCGCGGGGGCGACGATCTGCTATGCGGAAGGCTTCGGTCGGCTGGGGCAGAATTTCGCTGAGGTGCGGCCCACGGTGATGACGTTGGTACCGCGTGTATTCGAGAAGCTGGCCGGGCAGGTCGAGCAGACGGCGCGGGCCGGTGGTGCGTCGCATGAGCGTTTGCTGCGCTGGGCGCTGGCTGTGGGTGGCAAGCGCGTGGATCGTGAGCTGGAGGGGCGGCGGGTCGGGCCGATTCTGGCCGTGCAAAACCGCCTGGCGGACCGATTGATCTTCGCGAGGTTCCGGCAAAAGCTGGGAGGCCGGATACGCCTGTTAGTATCGGGCGGAGCACCCCTGAATCCGGAGACGGGTCGGTTCTTTCTGGCGGCCGGCCTGACCCTGCTGGAAGGATACGGACTGACCGAGACTTCGCCGGTGATCTCGTTGAACAATGTGGGTGACATCAAACTGGGAACCGTCGGCCGGCCGCTGCCGGGGGTAGAGATCGGCATAGCCGATGACGGCGAGGTCTTGACGCGCGGTCCGCACGTGATGAGGGGCTATCACCGGATGCCGGGAGAAACCGAGGCGGCGATGACGCCGGACGGCTGGTTCCGAACCGGCGACGTCGGCAAGTTGGATGACGATGGCCGACTGTCGATCACCGATCGAAAGAAGGACCTCATCGTGACGGCGGGAGGCAAGAACATAGCCCCGCAGCCGATCGAGAACCGTGTCAAGAACAACAGGTACGTCAGCCAGGTGGTAATGGTCGGAGACCGGCGCAAGTTCCCGGTTCTCTTGGTGGTCCCTGATTTCGACGTTCTCGAGGAGTGGGCGAAGGAACACCACATCGCGTTCGGCTCGCGTGATGAGCTTGTGGGAGACCCCCGCGTGGTACAACACGTCGAGCGTGAAATCCAGCGGTCGCTATCGGACCTGGCCCGGTTCGAGCAACCGAAGCGTATCGGGCTGCTGCCGCGTGAGCTTTCGCTGGAGTCGGGCGAGGCCACGGCGACGCTCAAACTGAAGCGTCGGGTCATCGAAGCGAATTACAACGAGCTGATCGAACGGCTTTATACGACCAGATAGTCCGGCAGGACCGGCTGGGACGGCGCCGAGCCGACCGGCAGAAGTGGACAAACCCGTTGGGGCGTCGTAGATTAGCCAGCCAGTTGGTTGATTGTCCCCCGTGTCTTACCGCCCATCCGGAATCGAACCAATCCCAGCGACAGAGCATGGCAGATCGGAACGAAGTTGTCGTCATCTTGGTAACAGCGCCAGACGCCAACGTGGCGTCCGAGATCGCTCGCGATGTGTTGGGGCGACGGCTCGTGGCGTGCGCCAACATCATCCCGGCGGTTCGCTCGCTGTACTGGTGGAAGGGACAGCTCGAGGAGTCGGACGAGGTCCTCATGGTACTGAAGGCGCGGCGTGGTGATGTTTCCGCCCTGGCGAGCCAGATCCGGGATCTCCACCCATACGATGTTCCGGAGGTCATCGCGATCGAGGTGGTGGGGGGACTGGAGGCGTATCTCGATTGGATCGGGGCCGAAACGGAGCGGGATCGATGACATCTTCCGAGAGGCACGGTGCCCCACAGGAACCGGAGTCGAGGTCGGCCGCTGAAGAGCAGATCGTGAGCGATACGTCGGGATCCGTGGCGGACCGCCTGTATCGCCGCGCGAAGAAGCTGAGCGAGGAAGGCGAGCTGCGCGATGCTGTGGGTGTCTATCGTGAACTGCTGACCCTCGATCCCAATCACTTGCGGGCGCACAACAATCTCGGGGTGTTATACGATCGGATCGGCGACCACCGCGCCGCACTGACGGAGTATCTGGCCGCCGAGGCGCTTGACCCGGACGATGTCCGGCTGCAGTGCAACATAGCCGCGATGCAGGCCTCGCTGGGCCACTACCGCGAGGCGAAGGAGCGGCTGGAGCAGGCTTTGCATGCGGATCCGAAGAATGCCGACGCGCGTGAGAACCTGGGCCTGGTCTACTTCAAGAAGGGGCTGTACGGACAGGCGGCGGAGGAATTGAAGCGGGCGACGGAGTTGGATGAATCCCGGGGTAGCGCCTACCTGTACCTGGGTGAGGCGTTGAATCACATGGACGATGTGGACGGCGCGATGACTGC
>JASFLD010000211.1:0-7249 GCA_050118275.1 Gemmatimonadales bacterium | reverse complement strand
CGTGTCTTCCGGCCCGTGGCGTCCATGAGATCCTTTTCGGGCACCCCAGCGTTCACCCCATTCTGCCACACCGATCGGCAGAAGTCGTGCATTACCAGATCGGGGAATCCCGCCCGTTTCTTAGCGTGGTTGAAGGCGTCGATGGGATCTTTGATCGGGCGGCCGTCAGGATAGACGAACATCGCCTGACAGATCCTGCCGGTTCGCTTCTGCACTTCGTCCACATAGGCCCGCTGTTGTTCAACGGCAGCCCCCAGTGGGCCGATCAGCCGCTGGCGCACGGCCTTCTTGTTCTTTGTTCTCAGCCCCGGCGCGTACAGCCAGCCGTCGCGCACGTCAGCCCAGCGCAGCGTCAGCACCGTCTTCTTCCAGCGCCAGCCTGACCAGTACGCGACTTCCAGCCAACCGGTGTGTTCTGGGTGGCGTTCGGCCATCCGTTCAACCAGCATCGCGAATTCGCCGGGCCGCAGGAAACCTTCTCGCGCGGGCGCCTCTTCCAACATCTTGATCTCGGGCAGCTGGGTGACAAGTCTTTCGTCATAACCCAGCCGCAGCATCTGCTTGATCAAGGACAGGAAGAAGTACGGCCATGACCTCTTGAAGGTTCTTGAGACGGCCCAATCGCTCGGCTTGAGCAAAGTAGTCAAGATCAGCAATCGCGAGATTAGGGAGATCGAGAAAGCCAACGAGAAATACGATAACCTCCATAAGGGCTTTCAGTACTTCAAGATTTGGGACGCAGTACGCGCGTATCCTGATTTTCCCGACTTGCAGGTACTAGATGAGTGCGTCACAAAGCTCGTTGAGAAGCTTCGTTCCGTTTGCCAAGAAGCTGTCTGACAGAACGATACGGGCAGGACGCCTGGGGGTGGTGAGGTGTCCGACAAGCTTTCGAGCCTCACCTGGGCCCAGATAGCGGCTCACAGCTAGCCGAAAGCCGTTAACGCCGAACTTTCTGAACCCCGCCCGCTGCGGGCCGGCTGGCGGGGGTGAACGGAACTCCCTCGAGTTGAACTACGCCGCTCGTTGCTCCATTTGCACCTAGTTACCATCTTCAGTCAGCCCGACCTATCAGCCTTCGGAGCTTCCTCGACAGCGGGAGGAGTCGATGTCCCATCGTAGTCCGCCGATGGGCGAAGTAGCTGCCCGACTCGTGTTAGAGCGGAAAAACTAAGCGGATGGCGAACTTCTTTCTTTGCGGCAACTACCATTCGTGCAGTGACTATCAGGCACTGTATCATGGACTGGTGCGCTTGGGGCATGATGTCTTCAGAGGGTACAACTACGAAAACGAGGACGAATGGGACGAAGGCTCTCAATGGTTCTTCACGCCGGATGAAATCGAGCGATTCAAACGGCTCGAAGCTGTGAGCGACTTCAGGTTCGATGACTACGTTGACAGGTGGGGTCGGGTTGGAGGGAAGTCAAAATATCTCCTGCTAGAAACAAATGGACGCTTTCGTCATGGTTCAGACATACGAGTATCATCAAAGCACACTCCAGTATTGGACGCCGGTTGGGAGCGCAACGCTTTCCGAGGTGCTCATGGCGATGCATCGTCACGCCGCCGAGGGTAAACCGCTGTTTGCCTACTTTGGCAACGCACGACCCACCTATCCAGTTTTCAACGAGTTCGTTTCACACGCCCATTTCCTGCCGCAAGACCATGAGGAGGCACTCGCACAGTTAGACGCGATGGTACTTCGAGCGCAGCAGAGTCGTAATCGACAGGATTCACGATTATTGCCGTGCGTAACCGCTCGTTGCCCGCCTTGCGCTCCGTAAGCATCTTGTACCAGCCCTGAAATCCTCGAAGGCGGTGGCGCCCATGTCGAGTATCAGACAGTTCATCCACGAAGTCCACCGGCGTAGCCTCTGGCAGGTGCTGCTGATCTACGTCGGCGGTTCGTGGGTGGCATTCGAGGTCGTTCAGACGCTGACCGAAGGGCTCGGCCTGCCTGGCTGGTTCCCGGCTCTTGCCCTTGTGCTGCTCATAGTCTTGCTGCCGGTAGTGCTGGCCACAGCCTTTGTGCGGGAGGCTGAACCCGCCGCAACCATCTCCGATCCGACTCTGATACCGGTCGATGAAGCTCAAACCGAGGCCGCCCGCAAGAGGCGCTTGCTCACATGGCGCAACGCGGGCCTCAGCTTCATGGCCGCGCTCGCGGTCTGGGGAATCGTGGCGACGGGCTGGCTCTTGCTCGGAGAACGTGGCGCCGCGCCCGAGGCTGAGCGCACCTCGATTGCCGTGTTGCCGTTCGCGAACCTGAGTCCGAATGCCGACGACGCCTATTTCGCCGATGGCATTCACGAAGAGATCATCAGCCAGCTCGGCAAGATCGCGAGCTTGAAGGTCATCTCCCGCACGTCTGTGATGGAGTACCGAGAGAGAGACGAGAACCTGCGGACGATCGCCGATGAGTTAGGCGTTACGCACGTACTCGAAGGTTCCGTGCGCCGGGCCGACGATCGCGTGCGGATCACGACTCAGTTGATCGCGGCACGAGAGGACGCACACCTCTGGGCGGAGAACTACGAAAAGGAGCTGAAGGATGTCTTCGGCATCCAAGCGGACGTGGCCCAGGCCGTCGCTTCCGCTTTGAGAGCGAGGCTCACACCGGAGGAGGTGGAACGGATCGGGGCGAAACCGACCGAGAACGAGGAGGCGTACGAGTATTACCTGAGAGGTCAAACGCCCCGTCGCGGAACCCGCGCAGAGATGTTGCGCGCCGCCGCCGCCTACGACACCGCGGTCAGCCTCGATCCTGACTTCGCCGCGGCGTGGGCCCGTCTCGGCCGGGTGCGCGTCCTGGACATCTTCGTCGGATTCGACGATTTCACCCTCGAGCAAGCGAAACAGGCCATCGACCGGGCCGTGGCCCTCGACCCGGACCTGCCGGCCACACAGCTCGCCCTGGGCTTCTACTACTATTGGGGTCTACGTGAATACGAGTCTGCGCTGGACCACTTGTACCGTGTCCGGCGGCTCGAACCCAGCAACGCGATCGCATCGCTCGCCATAGGTTTCATCCACAGAAGGCAGGGTCGCTGGGAGGAGGCGATCGCGGAGTTCGAGAACGCCCAGGCACTCGATCCGCGAGTGCCGCTGCACCCGTGGACGCTGGGCCAGACTCTCCTCTTCATCCGCGAGTACCGGCGGGCCGAGTCTCATATCGACCGGGCCCTCGCGCTCGATCCGGCGCAGGTCGTCCCCAACGTGCTCAAGGTGCAATTGCCGATCAAGGCGAATGGTGATATCGACAGGGCCCGCGGGGAGCTCCAGCAGGCGATGGCTCGTGCCGGCGAGTCGAGGATACTGTTGGGTTTCGTATGTGATCCCAGATTCCGGCATTACACCCGGATCCTCTCCGCCGAGTTCGACGAGCTGCTGCGGGACAGCACCGCCAGCGAGGACCTCAGGTCCAGTTGCCTTCCCCTCTTCTTCGACTTGAAAGCCAGTATCGCCCGGGCCCGTGGCCAGTCCCAGGCCGCGCGGGCATACCACGACAGCGCGCTCGCGATCCATGAAGCCGACCTTGCCGGGATAGAAGCGCGGCCGTCCGCCGAGCACTTCACCTGGCGCCTGATCGGCATCCATGCCGCCCAGCTCGGACACGAGGACAAGGCGATCGAGGCGACCGACAGGGCGGTAGAACTGTTGCCGGTCTCTGAGGATGCCGTTGGCGGACCCGCCGTTCTCCAGATCCGGGCCGAAGTGTACGCGCTGACCGGCGAGCCCGAGAAGGCGATGGCCACGCTGGATACCTTGCTGTCCATACCCTCGTATGTGTCCGTGCCGATCCTTCGTCTTGACCCGTTCTGGGACCCCCTCCGCGACCACGCGCGCTTCCAGGCTCTGCTGGCGCAGTACGAGTAGCTCTCGGCTCGGTAAGACAACCCTAAACCGCAAACCGCTCCACCCTCGCCTTCCGGCTTTCCGCCTCGCTGGCCGTCAGTAGCGCACCGGCCACCGCGTTGGCCACGTCATCCCGGCCACGTGGCGGATGGTCGATGCTGTCCCGTCCGCCCCGGCTCGTCCGACGCTCGAGGCTGCACAGTTGCGCAACCAGGACGCTGTGGTCCAGCAGCTCGACCCGCTTGCTGTTGAGTAGCGGCAGGATATCCCGGTAGAGGTCGCTCTTTGGCTTCTCAGCCGGTCTGTACGTCACGCCGTGCTTCCAGAACTGCTCACGCGGCCATTCGCCGGCGTATCGGTCGCCGTAGACCTGACGTACACAGTACAGCCGCATCAGTTGAGCGAACTCGGCAACCACGTTCTCAGGTGAGAACGGCGGCCTCACCTCGCGCACAGCATCCAGCACAGCGACTTCCTTCTCGAGGTGTGCGATCGCCAACGTCATCGAGTCGGAACTGCCACCGGACGGGTCGCAGAACGCGCTGTACTGATTCTGTGGCACGGAGGGCAGTTCCCGCCGGTCCGGCACCACGACAGCCTCGACGGCCTCACGGGTGATGTAGGACTCGATGTCGCTGCGGAAGTCGGCACCGTACTCCGCCGCCGCCGCGACCGGATCGTCTCGGTACGCCTCGCTGATCACCCGATCGTCAACCTTCGGATTCATCAGCTCAGTCGCCGTCTGCCAGACCAGCACGTTGCTGTCCTCCCCGAAGTGCTGGCGGTAGGCGTTCCACAGGACACCACGACGCGAGTACGGTGACGAGATACCGAGCAGCATCGCACCGGGTACTGTCGCCATCGCCGGACGCAACGCCCTGACCACCTCGATGTCTGGCTCGGCGCTCTCGTCACTGCGCCAGAAAGCCAGCTCGTCCAGGATGGCCCCGACAATCGTGTAGCCTCTCACGGTCCTATAACTGGCCGTGTGGACTTCGATACTGATGTTGTTGCGGAGGTCGATTGCCTCACGGCGGCTGCTGAGGACCATCGACGACAGCAACGGCACCTCGGCAGCGCCCGCACGTAGCCGATCACGACCCGAGCCTGTCGCCGGTCGGGTGCCAGGATCATCACCACACCCCTCTCGCCGTGAGAAAGGATGACGCTGTGGTCGCGGAAGCAGGCTAAATAGACTCCGACCAGTGCTGCCACTCTCGACTTGCCGCCACGCCGACCGACGATGGCGTACGCTTCCGAAGCTGGCTCGTCAGGGGGCGACTCACGGCAGGTGGCGTCTTTGTATCGCTTGAGGTCGAGACCTTCCAGCGTTAGGCCGAACAGCGCGGCCAGGAACGACCGCCACCAGGCCCAGGACTCGTGGTCGAAGTGCCGGCCGAAGAGTTTAGGATCGACTAAAGTTTCGAGTATCGTCATCGTATTTGTCCTCTCCACATCCCCAACCTCCCGTCAGGTATCATCTAATCGTCATCACTGGCTGTCTCGTCGCGTTTCGACTCGAGGTAGGCCGTGAGGTCGATTCCCTCCGGCTGCCGACGTTCTAGCCCCAGTTGCGCCATGTAGCCCGCCACGGCGTCTGATAGCCGCTGGCGTTCTTTCACGACGTCGAACAGCTTCCGCTTCGACTTATTAATCAAGCTGGGTTGATCTATCAGCCAGGCGTCGATCCCATTTAGCAGGTAGCGGGTGCGGGCAGCCAGTTCGATCACCGTTCGTTGCATTTCGGTGATCTGATCGTGGCCACCTAGGTCGTCCACCAGCTGCTGTGTCCACTGGGCCAGTTCCCTACCGGCCTTCGTTCGGCCGTCGATCGCTCTTGCACCGTACCGTTGAAGGGCCGTCTTCGCTTGGGTAAGCCCGTGCTTTCGATAGCTACGCTTCGCCATGCGTTCGATATCCGTTCGGTTTTGATAGGGGGAAGTTTGGGTGTGATCGCCTGCACGATCTTGTGCTGCAACCGTTTATCTGGCCCCACTGGTTTGAAGAAACCGTGGGGGCAGGGTGCGTCGCGGCCTGGGCGTGGGGGGGATATATCGCACGGCTTCCCCCGTGACTTCCCCCGTACCTGCGGCAACACTTGTCGCTTGGGTGCACTTCGCCAGATCGTCGGCAGGTTGATCGTGTTGTTTTTCGGGAAGTATGTCGCTTGAATACGTCAGTAGGACTTGCTGGCCGGTTCTTCAAAACCAGCTTGGCGGCTCAAAAACCGCTGGGTGGGTTCGATTCCCACACGCTCCCGCCTTTGTCTTTGCCATTACTGGGCTGTGATCTGACCACTTTGCGCCCGGCCTTCGCCTCGAGTGCGGCCATCAGCCTCTCTGCCGCTCTGCCTGCTTGCGCCAAGAGTGTTATTCCAGAAGCCTAGAAGAAAGGAAATAGGTCGTAAGCATCCGCTTTAAAACTCGCTGAGATGTTGCTCCACTATTGACCCTTTCGCAGTTCGGTGGGTGGTGGGGGCACCCCAGCGACTTTCTTGACGGTCGCTTGACTGGACCCGCTTACTAAGCTGAGCGGGAATCTGGTTGGAGGCCAACATGGAGTACGGTCGCATTATCTCATTCTTCGCAGTCACGTCCACGTCGCTAGCTGGCGGCACTGATGTCTCGGAGCGCGCTTGCAGATCTCCCGATCCTTCACCGGACGCAGCAAGCTCCAGAGTGGACGCTATCGGTGGACCTGCCATGAGTGTGCCTCTGACATCGCCATGCCATTCTTCGTCGCTTGACCGGAGGTTACCATGGAGAGACCACAGCGTTCCTCCCTCTTTGGGCTCGCATTCGCGATCGTAGTCGTTCTCGCTGCCTGCGGCGGCAACAGCGGTGGCACGGATCCAGACACGCGCATCCAGGATGTTGACGGATTCTTGGCGGCGACCTGCGAGGAGGCCGCGCTGTGTCCAGGCGTCTCGGCGACGCGAGAAGAGATCAATGCCTGTCCGTCTGAAATCCGATTGGAACTGAACGGGTCTCAGCTAACAGAACTAAACCGCTTCACCACGTATACCCAGGCGCAACAGGACTGCATTCTCGAGTGCATCGGCGAGAACATCTGCGACCGATTCGGCGGAGGCCTGTCCAGCATTAGCGACAGCGACGTTGTCGAACCCTACAGGGCCTGCGAACAGGGGTGTCGGTAAGTCATGACCGCGCGCCGCGGGCGGGCCGATCGGGGACCATCGTCGCGGCGTGTGCTTCACTGATGTCCCGCGCTATCATGATATCCGTATGTGAGGACCGAAGCGAAAGGAGGTAGAGTGGCATGAACACTCCACGGATCGTGTCCCTAGCTGCCGCGCTCATGCTCATGCTCACAACGGCGCGATCATTGGGCTCGGCATGTGGCGAACCAGCGGGTCGGACGATTTCATCAGCT
>JASFLD010000210.1:0-7253 GCA_050118275.1 Gemmatimonadales bacterium | reverse complement strand
AAGCGTTGCGGCATGGATCCCCATCCAGCGCGGCTGCGACTACCGCTGCACGTTCTGCATCGTCCCCTTCACTCGAGGCAGCGAAAAGAACAGGGAGCCGCGGGTGATCTTGCAGGAAATCGGCTCGCTGGCGCTGGAAGGAATCACCGAGTTCACGCTCCTGGGTCAGACGGTCAACAGTTACCGTCATGAAGATTGGGACTTCCCAAGGCTGTTGCGGGCGATCGCGCGAGTGCCGGGCGTGCGGCGAATACGTTTCACCTCACCGCATCCCAACGACGTAAGCCGTGAGCTGGTTGACGCGATGGCGATGGAGGAAGCGGTGTGCCCGCACCTGCACCTGCCGGTGCAATCGGGCTCGAACTCGGTGCTGAAGCGCATGGCGCGTCGCTACACGCGGGAGGAGTACCTCGAGAAGGTGGCCATGCTGCGGGAAGCGATACCAGGGCTGGCCGTGACCACCGACATCATCGTCGGCTTCCCCGGCGAGTCGGAGGAGGACTTCGAGCAAACGCTCGACCTGGTGCGCGAGGTGAGGTACGACGACGCTTTCACGTTCCGCTATTCACCGCGCGAGGGCACGCCGTCGACCCGGATGAGAGAAGACTGGTACGTGCAGGAGCACGTGGCCCAGACAAGGCTCGAACGACTCATCTCGTTGGTTCGCCGAATCGCAGCGGAGAAGAACATGGCGGAAGTGGGAGGGACCGTCGAAGTGTTGATCGAAAAAGTCGCCCGGCGTGGGAACCTGCTGCAAGCCCGCACGGCGACGAACAAGGTAGTCTTGATCCCGGGCCCCCAAGAGTGGATCGGCCGATATCTGAAAGCGGTGCTGACCGGAACCAGCGGCGCAACGTTCACCGGTTTCCCCCTCGAGTGATGAAGAAGAAAGCCTTGCTGTTACGTGCACTGGGTGGAGTGGTCGCGGTATTGGCACTCGGTTGGTTCGCCTATGCCAACGCGGGGCAGACCGTCGATCTCCATCTCGGGCTGTTCACCCTGCGCGGCATCTCGTTTCCGGTCGTCGTGTACGGCTCGATCGTTGCCGGCATGCTGCTCGTCGTCGGCGTGACCGCTCGGGCGGATCTCCGGACCCAGAAGGCCCTCCAGCGCTACGATCAAATCGCGGCGAACGCGCTGAAGGATTTCGACAGCGGGGAGGAGCCCGCCGCGGCGAAGGCCGAGCGGAAAAGCTGATCGATACCTGATAGTTGCCTGATCGCCACCTGATTCTGTCCTGCAACACCCGATAGCCACGTGACCGTGACCTGACTCCTCACGGTCCGCAGTCCGCCGGTCGAAGTCCCCACACCGGCGCGCAGAGTCAATCATTCGGTGACCTGTGCGACGGTCAGCAGGCGACTCACGAAGGTCCGCGTGCGCTCGAGGCTGCCGGACAGCGTCAGCGGGTTGTGTGTGCCACCGGGGTAGATGTAATGCTCGAACTCGGGTTCGCCGCGGCCCAGCTCCTGCATCACCTCGATCAGGCGTTCGGCTTCGCTTACCGGCACGACATCATCGTTCGTCCCATGATGAACCTGCAGGGGGGGCAACCGCCCGGCGTACAGGACGGGCGAGCGTCGGACCAGTTCGGGACGCACATCGGCAATCGTCAACTCTCCCCGCTTCAGCGGTTGAATGAACTGTGTGTTCAGGTAGTCCAGTCCCGGTAGATCACGCGGCTGTCCGCGCAGCGCCTCCTCCACGACATCCTGGACGAAGGGTCCGAAGAAATCGGTGGGACCGAAAAATTCGACGGCCAGGTCGATGCGCGTGTCGCGCTCGGCCATCAAGAGGGCGACGTTGGCGCCGCGGCTGAAGCCGATCACGCCGACGCGGTCGGGGTCGGCTTCGGGGACCAGGCCGCTCAGCGTCACGCTCAGCAGAGCGAGCGCATCATCCACATCGCGGTCCCACGGGCTCGGAGCGCCGTCGGACAGGTAGGTGGTGCCGTCGTACACCAGCGGCTCCGCGCGAAACGACGGTGCGACGAAGACGAACTCGCTCTCCAGGCCGCCCAGCAGGTACGGGATGAGGGGCAGCAACTCGTCGACATCGATGCCTCCGTCTCCGCCGTGCGAATAGATGAGGACCGGCAGACTGGCGGCGGCCGCGCCATCCGGGACGAGGATCGCTCCGTAATGCTCGGCCTCGTCCACCACGTGCGACACGATGCTCAGGGTGGCGGGCGTGGTCCCGACCGTCTCCGAGCGGGTCAGCACTGTCTGGACGGTCTTGGCCGAAACGTCACGCTGGCCCCATGCGTCGAGGATCGCTTGAGCCTCCGCCTGGGTCGGCTCGGCGAACAACTCATCCAGATCCACCCCCGCGACGATTCGCTCCGTCGGGCCGCTCGAGTCATCGCACGCTGCGGCCAGCCCGGCAGTCACCAGTACGACAAGCAGGAGACTCTTGTGGGCGACTCTTTTCCTCAACATTGGAACCCTTCCTCATGGATCGTATTCCCGGCGGCAGCCGGTTTCCAAGGCCGGTCGGGGAGAAACCTGTAGGCCGAACGAATAATACGTCTGGCCGTCGGGGGCCGATACCTCGTGACTAAGACGTCCGGCCAGACGGTCCACGTCGTTACCGGACCTCTCAGGTGTCTGGACCTGGTGAGAGCAACGGACGAGGCCGCTGGCTGCGCGGTCGGCCCTTCGGAAGAAGGGAGTTGATGATTGTGTGACGCAGACATGCCAATCATCGAGCGTGGCTAGGCGTGTGAACGTCATTCTGTCGGCCGCATCGTGAAAGCAAGGCGGCCACCCCGGCCTCGACCCATCGCCCTGGCCGCGCTGGCGATGACCTCCGGTCTGACCCTGGGCTTGCAGGGCTACCAGCACCTGCTGTTCGTCTGCGCCGGGCTGGGCCTGGTATTCGCCCTCGCGACCTTGCTTCGGGATGAACGAGGTCCGCTGGTCTGGTCCGTATTGTTCTTCATCGCCGCCGCAGGCGTGCTTACGGGCTTGCTGGCGGAACAGAGAGCGCGAGCCGATTGCCGCACCGCTTGGGAGTCGGGCCAGCGGGTCGAGATCGTTGGCGTTTCGCTCGGCTTCCTACCGGAGTTCGAGCGAGGGAGCGTTCGCCTGCGTCCGCGAGGACCCGTCTCACCGCCCGGTTGCCTCTGGGCGGGCCCGCTGCGGGTGTGGGCGGAAGGCCCAGTCCAACCGGGAGCGGCCTATCGCGTGAGCGGAGCCTGGCAACCGGCTCGCTCTCCCGGCAGGGCACCCCGGCCCCCGGAAAGGCGGGGATGGGTGGCCGCCGCCGACCTCGAAGCGGTGACGCCGGCGACTTTCCTGCGGCATCCGTTCCTGAGGGTACGGGGGGGCTTGGCCGATCGGTTGTGGAGGTCTTATCCGCGCCGCTGGGCGCCCATGGCACAGGCCCTGGTTCTGGGTCAGCGAGAGACCTTGGGTCGCGAGGTCTCGCAGCGCATCGCGCGTGCCGGGCTGGCTCATCTGCTCGCCATCTCGGGACTGCACGTTGGCATGTTGGCCGCGGCGGTGTTCGCGATTGCGCGCGTGCTTCGCTTTCCAATCACGCAGGCTCATCTCGCCAGCGTCTTCCTCACCTGGAGCTACGTGCTGCTGATCGGGGCGCCGGCCTCGGCGGTCCGGGCGGCTTTAATGGTGTTTCTCTGGACGTTGACGCGCTTGGCGGGACGAGCATCGTCGGCTTTCGATGTCTTGGGATTGGCCGCACTGCTTCTGTTGATCGCCCGACCTTGGAGCGTTTTCGACCCCGGATTCCAACTCTCTTTTGCCGGCGCGGCCGCCGTTGGATACGCGTACCGCGAAGCCGGAAGCCTGTCTCTGCTGCACGGGCGATCGTCGCTGGTGAAGGCCGTCTCGGTCAGCCTATTGACGAGCACGGCGGCGGTGCTACTTACAGCGCCGATCACGGCCGTCAATTTCGGTCGGGTCACGCCCGCCGCCATACTCGGCAATCTCGTCGCGATCCCGCTTCTCGCGCTCGCAATGCCTGCACTATTCTTGTCAGCCGCTCTGTCACCCTGGCCACGACTGGCGATCTGGCCGGGGAGCGGCGCCATCGTCCTGCTGCAGGGCATCGACCTGATCGCTCGCCTGCTGAGCAGCGTTCGCTGGGCATCGCTGACGGTGCCGGCTCCCGGCCTTCTCCCGACGTTGGCTTACCTGGTCGTGCTCGTGCTGGGCGCCCACGCCCTGCGCGGCGCCTGGCACCGGCGCCGCTTCATCCTTGCCTTGGGTGTCTTTGTCGCCATCGGCATCGCTTGGCCGCCGCTCGAGGCGCGGCTCGGTCCCAGCCGGCTGGCGGTCTACGTGCTGGATGTGGGGCAAGGCGACGCGATCGCTATTTCGACGCCCGGGCGCCACTGGCTGTTGGTCGACGCCGGTCCCAAGGTCAGGACTTTCGATGCGGGCGAACGTCGTGTCGTCCCCTTTCTGCGCGAGCAACGAGCGCCGCGCATCGAAGCTTGGCTGGCCAGCCACCCCGATCTGGATCACGTGGGCGGCGCGCCGGCGATCTTCGGGGCGGTGGACGTCGAGCGGGTCATCGGGTCCGGCTATGTGACGGGTCAGATCGGCCAACTGGAGATCCTGCGTTGGCTAAGGGACGAGGACAAGCCGTGGGTGCACGCCCGGGCCGGCTCACGGCTGGTCATGGACGAGGTCGAATTGCTATTCCTTCACCCGGGCGATGAGTACGGCTCGGACCCGCCGGCACCCAACGAGCTCAGTCTGGTCTTTCTCTTGACGTATGGCGACTTCCGCATGCTGTTCACGGGTGATGTGTCGGGGGAAATCGAGGATCGGCTCAGCGAGGAATACGGTGACAAGCTCCGGGTTCAAGTCCTGAAGGTGGCACATCACGGTAGCATCACGTCCACGTCTCGGCGTTTCCTCGAAACGGTACAACCTCAGCTGGCGGTGATCTCGGTGGGGCGGGGCAACCGCTACGGACACCCATCGCCGATCGTCCTCTGGCGCTTGAGGCGCGAAGGCGCCGACGTGCGCAGGACCGACCACGACGGGACCATCATCATCGAGGCGCAGCCGAACGGCACCTGGCAGGTGCACACGGCGGCCGAGGGGTACTGAAGGCGAACGGCCGTGTTACCGTCGCCCGTCCCGTTTCGTACGACGACCACCCCTGCTCGGACCCCTACTGCTGCTTCGCCCGCTGTTGTTGCTGCGACCACGGCTCGGCGACGCGGCCAGGCTCGCGAGCTTGCGATCCCTGACGGCCGGTCGCCCGGTCGCCGATCTCGGCCCGTGCCCGCTCGATCAGCTCGAGCAGCCGCTCGATCACCTCGGGATATTCCGCTGCTACGTTCGTCGATTCACTAGGATCGTTATCGAGGTCGAACAACGACAGCTCGATGTGTCCCGTGGCATAGTTGCCAGGCTGGCCGCCGCTACCGACCGTGCCGCCCTCCAGCGTCGGGTAGTCGTGCGGGACGTGCAGCTTCCACTTCCCGCTGCGCACCGCGTGCAGGTTACCGCGCCGGTAGTAGAACAGCGCTTCATATGGACTGGTGGCCCCGGGCTGGCCGGAGACTAGCGGCCAGATGTCGTGACCGTCGATGATGAGATCGTCCCGCAGTTCGATGCCGACGATACCTGCCACGGTAGGGAAGACGTCCATCGCCGTGACCACTTCGTCGGAGACGGCGCCGGCGGGAATCGTGCCCGTCCAACGATAGATCCCTGGGACCAGATGGCCGCCCTCGAACGCCGTCGCTTTACCCTCGCGAAACGGTCCGGCCGAGCCAGCGTGGTCGCCGAAGACGAGCCAGGGCCCGTTGTCGGAGGCGAAGAAGACCAGCGTGCTCTCATCTAGCCCCAGCCGTTCCAGCGTGGCCATGATCGCGCCCACCGACCAGTCGATCTCCTGGATCACATCACCGTACATCCCCTGCTCGCTCGACCCACGGAACGCATCGGACACGTAGAGCGGTACGTGGGCCATCGTGTGCGCCAGGTAGAGAAAGAAAGGACGATCGCGGTTCGCCTCGATGAAAGCGATGGCCTCTTCCGTGTAGCGCCGGGTCAGAGTCGATTGATCGGGCTCGCGCTCGATGATCGTCGTGTCGCGGACCAGCGGCAACGGTGGATGGCTGCGCGCGCGCTCCCAAGGGTTGTTCCTCGGGTCCGGACTCATGTCGTTGGAGTAGGGGAGGCCGAAGTAGCTGTCGAAGCCGTGGCGCAACGGGAGGAAGTCGGGGTGATCGCCCAGGTGCCACTTGCCAACGGCGGCCGTCGCATAGCCTTGCCGCTTCAGTATCTCGGCGAGGGTCGTTTCGTCTGCGTTGAGGCCGACGACGCTGCGGGGAGCCAGCACAGTCGGCATCCCCGCTCGCAGCGGGTAGCGACCGGTGAGCAGCGCCGCCCGGGACGGCGAGCAGCCGCTCTCCGCGGTGTAGAAGCGGGTGAAGCGCATGCCTTCTGCGGCTAGCCTGTCGATGTTCGGCGTCTCGAAGCCGACGGCTCCGTAGGCTCCGACGTCCGCGTAACCCTGGTCGTCGGTGAATATGATGACGACGTTAGGCGGCCGTTCGGCGGGTCGGCCGCAGGCGGCGACGGCCAGAGCGGCGATCGCGCATCCAGTACGGATCATCGCGTTGGAATTCTTCATGGTGTTGGGAACAAGATGCGCGCTCCAGTCGGCTCGACAAGGGCTGGCGCGTCGGCGCCGATCTTTCCTTTGTCTTCGCCCAGCCTCGAGAGAAGATCGCTGATTTCGGTGCCGACGATCCAGTTCTCGGGTTCGGTCGCTATTCATCGGTGAAGGACCAGTGTCGAGGCTTGGCGCGCGCTCGTTGCGGTCTCTGTGTCGGCGACACATCAATGAAGACAGTCGCATTAACCGCAGGTGGCGTAAAGTGGTAGGCTACCCGGACCCCGAACGCCCACGTGGGGTTCTGAAGGCGGTCGACGAATCCGAGTTCATGTCGGAGCCCTGGCTGTACTCGAGGAAGTAGGACCTACCAGGGGCTTGCGGGGGTGGTTTAGCGCGGTTCCAACCTCGATGCCCCCGTTTGAGGCTCTGAGAGTAGGTCCGGAGTCCATCGCTCAAAGGCACGCGTACGTTCCGTGGTTTGGGAAGAGTGTTTGGACTCACGGGGATGCCGAGTCCCGACCACGAGTCAAGGGCGCGGCCGGCGATCGAGGCGCTATCGCGGAATACGCAGGGCTCGACGTGCCCGCTCTCTGGGCACTGCGTGAAAGGTTCAGCAGGGAGAAGAACATGATCGACGTTAAGCTGAGACA
>JASFLD010000209.1:0-7257 GCA_050118275.1 Gemmatimonadales bacterium | reverse complement strand
AGCAGGTGTGTCGACCCCGAGTCGTCATAGCACGAGAACTCGATTCCCGGCACGAGCACAACGTCCATCCGATCAGCAGCAGCCGTCGCTTCCGCCAGTCCAGCGATCGTGTCGTGGTCGGTCAGCGCGACCACCTCGAGACCCTTCTTCCTGGCTGCCGCGACAACATCGGCAGGCGGCGATCGTCCATCGGAGCGGTCCGAGTGGACGTGAAGATCGACTCTCGATTCGCCTTTGCCTGACACTCCGAAGTCTCCGTTCGCAGATACGCCACTTACACCTGGATAGTCGATTGCACGATCCGAGGTTCCCGAGGGTCGCAGCCATGGCCGGGCCTGCGACCAGGGCCGCTAACCTACCGAGGCGCTCGAGGACGGTCAACGGACTGCGGCGCTCGAGGCCCGTCGTACGGCCCAAGCGCATTGACAGCCAGGCGAGGGTCGACGACTTTTAGGCCCGGTGAAAAAGACATGACAAGCCCAGTCTCTGATCAGCGACCAAAGCAGGAACGCGGGGTAGCCCAAGACCGGTCTCGTGCCGTCGAGGACTACCTCAAGGCGATACTCTATCTTCAACAGGAGAGCTCGCCGGTCAGCACCTCTGCACTGGCCCAGCACCTCGGTCGGTCACCGGCCTCGGTGACCAACATGATCAAGAATCTGGCCGAGCGCGGTCTGGTCGAGCACGAACTCTACCACGGAGTTCGACTCAGCGAGGCCGGCGAACGCGAGGCGCTACGCATCATTCGCCGCCACCGTGTGATCGAATCTTTTCTGATCGAGAACCTCGGCTACTCGTGGGACCGGGTTCATGCCGAAGCGGAGCGACTCGAGCACGCGGCATCGGACGAGCTGGTGGAGCGCATGGCGGCCGTGCTCGGCGATCCGGAGATGGATCCCCATGGCTCGCCCATCCCGACAGCGGATGGCCAGCTTCCCGACCTGAGCCACCCGCTGCTCTCCGAGGTGATGAAGAGAGCGCAGGTCATCGTGCGGGAGGTGAGCGACTCCGATGGGGGCCGCTTGAGGTATCTGGCCGAGCTCGGCCTGTACCCCGGTACGCGGCTCGAGGTGCTGGACCGTGAGCCTTTCGAAGGCCCGATCCGGGTGCGCATCGGCAAGCGCGAGCGATCGCTCGGTCGTAATCTGGCCCAGGCGGTCCGAGTCGAAGTGGAAGGAGAAGTAGACGAGGAGAAGTGAAGCCCTGGCGGCGGGGTTACCGTCGCCGCGAACCCGAACCAACGACGACGATGGCTCAGATCAAGACAGATGGTGACGTTTGGAAAGTGAAGCTTGGGCAGGACCGACCGAGACCAGGTGTTCGCGTTGTCCTGTTCTTCTGCCAGCCGACGGGCCAGCGGCCCTACCGTGTCGCCGAAGTGGCGGAGGAGCGATTCGCGTCCCAGGATGACATCGAGAAACTCTCGAAGGGTGAATTGCTGGAGCTCTTCAAGAAGAGCACGTCATTGGATGTGCCGGTTTACCGCTCGGACGAGATCGCCGACGTGCGAACGCGCGCCAAGCGCTGAACGGACGGTCGACTACGAGGGGACGAAATCCTCGCCTGCCGTCAGCGAGCGGATGCTCGCAGCGATGAGGTCAGCCGCGCGGTCCAGGTCATCCAACGCCACCATCTCGTTGGGCGAGTGCATGTAGCGGTTGGGGACAGAGACCAGGGCCGTGGCGATACCCGCGCGCGCCGTGAAGATATTGTCCGCATCGGTGCTGGTTCGCGTCGGTACCGCCTCGATTGAATGCGGAATGCCTTCCTGCTCCGCCACCTCGACCAGTCGCTCGAACAGCACGGGGTTCACGGCCGAGCCGCGGCTGACCACCGGCCCACCACCGAGGCGGTGGTCGCCGTGCCCTTTCTTTTCCGCGCCGGGATAGTCCGTGGCATGCGTAACGTCTACAACGAACGCGACCTTCGGGTCGAGTCCGAAAGCTCCGAGCCGAGCGCCGCCGCCGGCGATGCTGATCTCCTCCTGAACGGTGGCCACGGCCGTCACGCTCGCTGACGGCCGATCGACCGACAACCTGCGTAGGGCCTCGAGCGCAACCAGCGCTCCCATCCTATTGTCGATGCTCCGTGATGCAATTCGCCCGTTGGGCAAATCCACCACTTCGACTGCGAGTACGGCCGCGTCCCCGATCCGGACCCGCTGCCGAGCGTCCGCTCCGCTCTCGGCGCCGATATCGATCCACAGATCCTTCAGCTTCGAGACTCGCTCGCGGTCCTCCTTCTCCATCAGATGAATCGCTTTCTTGCCCACGACGCCGGGCACCGATCCATCCTTTGCCAGGATCTCCACCCGCTGCCCGACGATGATCTCCGGATCCCAGCCACCGATCGCCGAGAAGTAGAGGAAACCATCGTCATCGATGTGGTTGATCATCAGGCCTATTTCGTCTATGTGACCCGCTATCATCACGCACGGGGCACCTTCCGGGTTTACCGTCGCGAAGCTATTCCCCGCCACATCTGCCCAGACTCGATCCGCAAAACGCTCGGCCTCCTCACGCCAAGCGCGCGCCGGTGCCACCTCGCTCCCCGATGGCCCGGCTAACGACAGCAATCGCTTGAAGAATTCGACCGAGGTCGATCTCATTGGTCTACCTCTCTCGGAAACAGGACCGCCACGCGGACATTGAGCGATAATACAGCGTGCGGCCGCGAGTGCAAAGACGGCAAGCCGATCAACCCGCCAACTCTTCCACCGCGTCCCAAACCGCCTTGTAGGTGATATCGCGGACGTGCCGTCCCGGTCCGGGCTCGATCGAAAGAAGGTTCCGCGCCGGCGGCGCCCACAGCCGGTGGATGCCGTTGCGAAACAGGCCGACGGTGGGCGTGGCCGTCGCGCACGCGAGGTGTACGATGCCGTTGTCGATCGTCACGACCAGCCGAGCACGGGCGATCGTACCCACTACCTCCGGCAGCGTAAAACGTCCCCGCAGATCCGCGGCACCCACCGCGACGACCCCTATTTCGAGATCAGCGCCCTGCCAGTACTTGGTCTGAAGCTCGGGCTTGGCGCCCAGCAGTCCAACGGTCAATCCACGCTCTCCCAAGGCCTGTACGAGCGCACGCCAGCGATCGACGGGCCAGAGCTTCTCGGGCAGGCTGGCAGCCGTCGAGATCAGGACATCCGGCACGACTCGGGAAGGCGAATCATGCGGCAAGCGATACGCTGGAATCGGTCCATCCAAATAGGCCAGCCGGCAGAAGATCTCCCCGATGAAGCCGGAGACCAGAAAAGGGTATCTTGCAGACAGGTCTTCGGCGATCCACGCCGGGTCCTTCCAGAGGAGGCCCCGCGCGTCGTCGGCGAACGCCAGGTCGCTCCTACCTTCCCCATCGAGGCACGGCCCGCAGATGAACCCGGATTCCCCAGCCAGAATTGCCGCAACGCACTTCGCCCACGCGCTCTGCTCGACGTTGACCACGAGATCGTAGGGATCGGGCAGCGCCGCGACGAAGGCCCGTGGAGCCGAGCCATGCAGGGCGAACGCCGTATCGACCAAATCCGATGCCTCCGCCAGCTCTATCACGCGCGTCCCGCCATAGTAATCGAGTGCGGATGGGGCGAACTTCTCACGAAGCATCTGCATCAGCGGCGTCGCCACGACGAAATTGCCAAGCGCATCGTTGGTGAGCAAAGCAATGCGCGCCGCCGCTGGCAAATCCTGGCCCGTGTATCGTTCCATCGGACGCAAGTTTAGCAGCCTGCCAAGCGCGAGCAAGCCGACCGCTCCCGAACGTTGGGCCGGTCGGCGTGCCGCGAAGACCTGGATCCGTCACCTGTCGCAATGGTCCGCAGCGCTTACTTTCACCCTTCAACCTCCACTCTGGCGGATGCCTCGCCTCACGACAAGCAACGCACGGACCCGATGACCGATCCCATCAGCAGCCGCCGCATTTGTCTGGTCTTGCAAAGCGGCATTGGCGACGTGGTACACGGACTGCCTCTGGTCAACGCCTTGAAACGAGACGATCCGGGACGTCGGATCAGCTGGATCGTCCAGCGAGCGCCGGCTCCGCTGCTGTTCCACCACCCGGCGGTCGACGATATCATCCTTTTCGATCGTCGGCGCGGCTGGAGGGAGGTTCGGGAGTTGTGGCGGCAATTGCGATCCCGCGCGTTCGATGTGGTCCTGAACTGCGGAATCTATTTCAAGTCTGCCGTACCCACTTTGCTGGCGCGAGCTCCCCACAAGATCGGCTTCGGGCCGGATCGCGCCTTCGATCTCGTCTGGCTCTCCGCGACTCAAACCGTCGATCCCCGAGGCCCGCGCCATCGACAAGACATGTACCTCGAACTTGTCGAGTTTCTCGGCATCGATCCGAACCCACTGGAATGGCGCATCACCCTCACCGAAGACGAGCGGGCGAGGCAGGCCGAGTTCTTCACCACGCTCAGCGCGAAACGCGTCGTCGGCCTCGTCACGACGTCGGCCATGGCCTCGAAGAATTGGCCGGTCGACCGATTTGCCGAGTTGGCGACCGCGCTTCAACGCGACTACGGGCTCGGCGTGATCTTGCTCGGTGGTCCCGGAGCCAAGGAGCAGGAACGGGCCCGCCGGATACTCGAGGCGAGTGAGACGCGACCGGTCTGGGCTCTGGGGCCGGATCTCAGGTGGCTCGTCTCTCTGCTTGCGGCCTGCGACCTTGCAATCGCCCCGGACACGGGACCACTCCACATCGCCCGGGCGTTGCGAACGCCGGTGATCGGTCTCTATGGCCATACGAACCCGCGATTGTCCGGCCCCTATCGCGCATTCGAGGACCTCGTCGTAGACCGTTACAACTATGACGCGCCCGGAATGCCCTACACGGGACCGGTCGAGTCGTTGCACCCCGCCCGGCCCGGTGATCGACCGGGTCGAATGCAGCACATTCGTGTCGTCGACGTGATCGAGAAGGTCGAGTTGGCTTTGCGACGTTACATCCGCGACGAGAGCTAGCCGCGGAGGCGGCCGCGATGCCTTCGGCTGCGCCCGCGCGCCCACCTTCCAAGACGACGTCCGCTACCGGCTACTCGTATTGAAAACTACTCGGGAGGATTGGCGAGGCGGACCTCGACAAGGTCGCTCGTATCGATCAACTCCTCGGGGAAGCGCGCCACCGCTTCCGACATGGCATCGCGCAAGGTCGCCGCTTCGACCTCAATGATCTCGTACTGCTGCAAACGCCGCTGGTAGCGGATGGTTACTCGATAGGTGTGACGCCTTTCCATGTTTCCGCCCGATGTCAGGCCTCGAATTCTTCTTCCAACAGCCTGGCGAAGATCTTGCGCCGCAGTTCCGGTGGCGCACTCGTGCGGCCGTGATCCGATAGGAAGTGTAGGAAAGCCCGCTCGAAATCGTAGCGCGGATAGCACTTCCTGCAAAGCTTCAGGTGCTTGCGGATCTTCGTGATCGTCTCTTCATCGAGCTCGCCGTCGATGTACTCGTACAGCTGGGCCAAGACACTACGGCAGTCAATGCCGCCCGGCGGCGGGAGGGCCTTTGCTAACCACTCACCTAATCTTAAGAAGGCGGTCATCTGATGTACCCCATCTCGAGAGCGTACTCATACAAACGCTGCTGCAGCCGCCGGCGACCCCGAAACAAGCGCGACTTCACTGTGCCGACCGGTACACTCAAAACCTCGGCAATCTCGGCGTAACTCATTCCTTCCACGTCGCTCAGCACGACAGGGATGCGGAACTCCTCTGGCAGATCTTGAATCGCCCGCTTGACCTCATCGTCAACGATGTAACGGAAAAACGAGCCCTCGGGATCCCGATCCTGCACAGCCTCGAACACGTTCACGTCTTCCACCGCCTCGTATTGAACGGCGGTCGGTCGCCGAGACGCCCGCCGGAACTCGTTGATGAAGGTGTTTCGCAGAATAGTCACCAGCCAGGCGCGGCAGTTGGAGCCCCGTCGGTAGCTGTCCCAAGCCCGCCAGGCCTTCGTGATCGCCTCCTGCACGAGATCCTCGGCGTCCGGTCCGTTACCCGCGAGTCTTAGAGCGACGTTGTACAGCGTGTCCAGATGGACCAACGCCTCACGCTCGAACTCTTCTCGCTTGGGGGCTGCGTGTTTTTCCATCGTAACGCCACCGATGGTTGGTGTCTGCGCCGTTGCTGCCACTATTTAATCGCCGAGTACAGTCTCGGCAACGCTAGCGTAACGACGAATCGTCAGGCGCGCGCCGGAACATACGTTTACGCCGGCCTTTCCCGTTCCGGCCTCCGAGATTACTGTTAGTGATGTTACCATCCACGCAATAGAGGCCGGCTGACTCCTGCTATGGGTCCTTACCGGCCTGCCATGAGATGTCAAAGGTTTGCTCGTCCACCACTCTTAACTGTACCCGGCAGCGAACTGACGGGATCGGTCGCCTCGAAGGTCACCGTGGGTTCGAGATCCAAGGGTACGCTGCGAGAGGAGGGTGTCGGCTATGCGATTTGGCCGAAGGCCGATGGCCCTGCTGAAGAGCCTGACTCTTTCCCAGCTGGAGATCTTGCGTTCCATCGGGTTCACCCGCAGCTGGCGCAAGAATGAGAGCGTTTACGAGCTCGGCCAACCGGCGGAGACGCTGTATCTCGTCCTGAGCGGACGGGCCAGGCTGCGCGACAAGGATCGCGACAATCGCGAAATAGCCGTCAGCTTCGCCGCTGACGGGGAAGCCTTCGGCCTCGAAGCGCTGGCAGGGTTGCCCAGGCGCGTCCTTTCCGCTTCAGCCGCGGAGAGCAGCGAATTCCTCGCCATAGAGAACGAGCCGTTGCGCGAGTTGTTGGCTCGCGAGCCCGCTTTTGCCCGACATCTGCTCCGTCACACGACCGAGTTGATGATGCACACCGAGGAACGCACGAAGATGCTGGCATTCCTCGACGTTCCATCCCGGCTGGCCGGCACCATCCTTTGGCTGGCAGATCGCTACGGTCAGGCCGGCGAGCACGGCATCGAGGTACCCTACTGGTTCACTCATCAAGAGATGGCCGACCTGATCGGCTCGACGCGCGAAACTGTGACGACAGTGCTGGCCGATCTCAAGCGCAACGGCCTGGTAGCCAGTCAGAATCACCATTTCGTAGTGATCGATCGTGAGGCTCTGAAACGGCGCATCGCGTTGCCCAACTTCGCCGCGTCGTTCGCCGAAACGATCTGAATCCGCTGTCCGCCAGGTCTGCCGCGACCCACAGCAGCCGGGAGCCGCTCAGGGCTGGGGCGAAGATGTGGGGCTTGGAATGTTCGTCGTCGGCGGTAGCGT
>JASFLD010000208.1:0-7265 GCA_050118275.1 Gemmatimonadales bacterium | reverse complement strand
GACCGAGGGTTGCTATCCATGTTCTCTGGCACGCCTCGGTTACCGCTTACGGTGTGATTCAACTTTCTCCCTGAGGTTTGGTCGCTCCGCCCGCGAATCAGGGGTCGCTGCCTTGAGGGTGGCGGCCCCTGACTGATTCCGTCTCAGTTCAGTTCCCTGGCGGCAGATTAGTCACCGAGCTAGCTGCCCACGCGCGACCTCTGGCGGAGTTCCTGTAGATAGGCGTGTAGAGTGAGGAACTTTTCATAGACGACAACGCCCTTGCCTTTGCGTCCGATTTCGGCGAGCAGGTCTTTCAGGCGGGCGCGGCGGATCACATAGAAACGGAATGTCTCCGCGAAATCCTCGAGCGGGTGCTTCGAGGCGTAGGTCGTCACGTGGTTTGTGGGTGTCTTGGAAAGGTTACGCTTGCGGAACGAAACCCAACTTTCGTCCACGCCGCGGTAAGCTTTACTCACGTCTCCGAATGCCTTGCGGAAGCGCTTCGACCGGGCGAAGCGCCAGTGATGGAAGAGGAAGCTATGCCCCAATTCGTGAACGATCAGACCGACCATGCTGGGCCATGATATCTGGTCGCGTCGCTCTACCAGACGGCGCTCGATCTCAACGATCTTCGGGTGGCGCGGATCGACGCCGGAGATTCCGGGGCGTACCAGGATACGGTAGCCCCAATCCGGAACGTGGACCTTACGCAGGAGTGGTCGCACCCGCTGTAGGGCTGGTTGCAGCAAGTCCTGGCCTGTGGCATCGCCTCCACACCAGGGACAGTAATCCATGAGATCGTCCACGCCGCCATCGCACTGCGGGCATACGCCCTCGTAGTCGTCGGGCGGCCAGTGCTGAGCTCGCCCACACCAGGGGCAATAGGTCATCGGGTACTGCAGGCCGCCACGGCAGCTTACGTACGGGCAACGGGCGTGATAGCGAAAACCGCGTGGTTGCTTGAGTGGGGTCTCGCTGGAGGCGGCGTCGCTGATGAGCGTTCCGCACCACGGACAATAGGAGAAACTATCGGAGACGATCCAGCCGCAGCGATAGCACTCGGCCCCGGTGATATGGCGATCATCACCCCACGTCAACCGTTTGTCGCAGCCGGGACAAAAGTACCAGAAGCGACGGAGCGAGTGATCGCAGCGAGTACACCGCGGTGCGGTGCGTGAACTAGTCGTTCTCTTCTTCGCCATCCCGCCTGCTTGCCTCGGTCACGATGAATTCGATGAACTGATAGTAATCGAGACCGAGTTTCTCGGCTGCGTTCGCCATGTCCTCCCCGAAGCTGATGTATGGATTCGGGTTCACCTCGAGTACGTAGACCCGTTGATCGCGCGTGAGTCGGATGTCGACGCGGCCGTAATCGCGCAGTCCCAGCGCACTGTACGCTAGTTTCGCCGCCCGGTGGATCTCCTCCGACGCTTGGTCCCCGATGCGCCGTGCAAAGATGTTCCTAATGCCCCAGCGCTTGCGGTACTCCAGATCCCATTTCGCGCTGTGGGTGGCGATTCGTCGCTCAGGCTCGGGTATTCTGTCGAACACCATCTCGACGATTGGCAGTACTTGCACGACCTGGTTGCCGATGATTCCGACGTACAGCTCACGTCCCTCGATTAGCTCTTCGGCGATCGCCGCCTGGTGCAGGTGCCGGTGTATGAACATCACTCGCTCGCGCATGCTCTCGAAGTCGCTCACCACGGAAGACCGGGCAATGCCGACTGAAGCATCCTCGTGTGTGGGCTTTACTATGAGGGGAAAATCGATGTCGGTCGGTGGTTCGATCTCTTGCCCGAGTCCGTAGCTGACGAAGCGTGGAACGCTTATCGAGTGATACGAGAGGATCTTCTTACTGGTGGCCTTGTCGCGCGCAAGCAGCAGCGACTCCGGTGGGGAGCCCGTGTAACGATAGCCCTTCATCTCGAATAGAGCGGTCACGGCGTAGTCGTAGCGTGACTTTCCCATGTAGGACTCACACGAATTGAAGACCAGATCGGGATCGATCTCCTCCAGGCGGTCGAGCAAGTGCCGCAAGTTGTCGTGAAATCCAATGAGAAAGACATCGTGACCGTTCTCGATCAGCGCCTCCGCTATCTCGTATTCGGCCTCCGCCACCTCAGAGTCTGCTGCTTCGAGCGCCTGTTTGAAGTCGGCATCTTCCCATCCTGGTTCCATCCAATCGAACACCACAGCGATCCTCATCTGTCACCCCGCCTCCGCCGCAGATCATCCCGGTGCCGGATAACACTCCAGAATCCGATCGACAGGTTCAGCGTTGCGTGCCTGAACCTGGGCCGGAGTACCGCCCGTAGGCTGATCGAATCTACCCGCATCGTGTGTTCCTAGGATGACGATCGATGGGTGGCTCTGCAATGGCCAGCTGGAGTCAGGCCACGTCGAGTCGCTCAATGGTCGCTGTAGAGGGGAGGCTCAGTCGAGTAGCCCGTACTTCTTCCGCTTTTCCCAGAGGTTCTTGCGGGAGATCCCCAGGACCTCGGCCGCGCGTTGAATGCTGCCACCGCAGTTCGCCAGCGTCTGCCGAATATATTCCCTCTCGGCATCGGCCAGCGTCACCCCTCGAGGGATCGCGTGGGTCGCCTCGGTATCGACCGGCCCGGCGACGATCTCGACGCTACTGAGGTCCGGCAGGTCTTTGCCCCTGAGTTCGGTTCCCTCGGCGAAGATCATCGCCCGCTCGATGACGTTTCTTAGCTCGCGCACATTGCCCGGCCAGTGCCAGGCCTGCAGGGTGTCCAGCGCCTCCTCACTTATTCGCTCGACATCCTTGCGAAACTCATGGTTGAACGCCGCGCGAAAGTGCTCGGCTAGCAACGGCAGATCTTGCTTGATCTCGCGGAGCGGCGGCAACGAGTGGGTGGCGACACTGATTCGGTAGAAGAGGTCGGAGCGGAAGTCGCCCGCGCGGACCGCCTGTTGCAGGTTGCGATTCGTCGCCGTGATGACACGCTGGCTGACTTCGATCTCTTCTGTCCCACCCAGGCGACGGAAAGTTCGGGACTCGAGGAAGTTCAGAAGCTTGGCCTGGAGCTCTTTCGACAGGTCGCCGATCTCGTCGAGGAAGAGCGTCCCACCATCTGCCACCTCGATGAGCCCCCGTTTGCTCTCCCGAGCATCGGTGAAGGCTCCCTTCTGATAGCCGAAAAGTTCGGCTTCAAGGAGCTGCGACGGCAGAGCCGAGCAGTTGATTTCCACGAAGCGTCCCTGGCTGTGTGGACTCGAGTAGTGGATGGTGCGCGCCACGAGGTTCTTCCCCGTTCCGCTCTCTCCCAGCAGTAGAACCGTGGGGCGCGGTATCGCCGCGACACGCTTGACGAACTCACGCACCTCGTCGACTTCTGGATGCTCGCCCAGGATCGACTGGAGCGAGAATTCCTCCTTGCGAACCTGCTGGATCGTGGCAGCTTCTTCGCGTAGTGGACGCTCCTCGAGAGCCCGGGTGAGGAGCGTGACGAGCTCGTCCATGTTGACCGGCTTCGTGAGGTATTCGTTTGCCCCGGCCTTCAACGCCTCTATGGCGGTCGACAGGTCGGCATGCGCCGTCAGCACGAATATCGGCAGGTGAGGGTCCGAGCGGCGAAGCCGCCGTGTGACTTCAATCCCATCAACTCCGGGCATGACGAGATCGGTGATGACGGCGTCGGCGGGCTCCTCCGCACGTCGCTCGGCCAGCTCTTGATACGTATCGAATATTTCGTTGCGGAAACCGCCCGACTTTCCAAGATTGGCTGCCAGCAGCTTCGCGTAGGTCCGGTCATCGTCGAGGATGTAGACTTTCGGTATCATCAGTGCAATATTTATCTACAGTAGGCGAAGTCACAAGACTGGCTCCCCTTTTTCCCCGCCACCCAGCTGCACGCTGAGATATGGACACACCTCTCCGCGTCGTTCTGATTGACGACGATCCCGACTTACGTCGTCTCGTGAAAATGACTCTCGAATTCACCGCTGGCTGGCAGGTGTTCACAGCGGCGAGCGGATCCGAGGGAATAGACGTCGTGCGCGACGTCAAACCGAATGTGGCGATCGTAGACTTCATGATGCCGGAGATGGACGGTTACGAGGTCTGCCGGCGCTTGCGGGGGGACCCGGAGACGGCTGAGATCCCGATCGTGTTCTTGACGGCGCGCAAGGAGTTGGACGACGCGCAGATCGCGGCAGCGGGTGCGGTCGGTGTGGTGGTGAAGCCGTTCGATCCGGATCGCCTGGCTGATCAGGTCCGAGAGCTTTGTGGGGCGGAGGAGGAATAGAGATGTCAATGAGCTTCAGAGAGGAACTGGGTGGTATGGACGAGCTGCTCACGGAGGTGTACCGTGAGTTCAGAGAGGGGCTTTCGGGTCGCTTGATGCAAATGCGAACGGCGCTCGAGACGCTGGCGGCGGGCTACGAGCCGGAGGCGACGGAGATCTTCTACCGAACGGCGCATTCGCTGAAAGGTGCGGCGCCGTCCTTCGGCGCCGATCAGCTGGTCGGTCCCGCGGCGGAATTGGCGGAGGTAGGAAGGCGGTGGTACGAAGGAGGGTTCGTCGAGACCGACGAACTTCGCGGCGCCTTCTACGACCTCGAGCAACTCGCTGAAGCGGTGGAGGCATACGTGGCGGAGATGGAGGGCGGTGCGAGCGGATGAGCCGGAAGGCGGGCTCCTCGATCTCCTCTGCCGAACGTCTCGAGGTCGTCGCTGAGCTAGCGTCGCTCATCAACACGACATTCGACCTGGATGAGATCTTCAGGACCGCGATCCTGAAGATTGCTCGTGTGCTGGAGTTCAGACGTGCCAGCGTCGTTCTTGTCTCTGAAGATCGCCGGAGCTACTACCTCCACACCCTCTACGATGCGGTTCAGGGAGGGTTCATCGAGTGCGAAGGTACCTACCCGTTGGAGCGCGGATTTACGGGCCAGGTGATCCGCGAAGGCGAAGCGCTTCGAATCGACACCCATAGCGGAACTCAAGGCATCCGTACGGCCAAGGAGAAGAGCGTCTCTGCCCTCATCGTTCCGATCCACCTCGACGATAAGGTCATCGCGACGCTCAACTTCGGCGCGCAGGAGTCCGACCGCTACGACGATGGGGACCTGGACCTGGCGGTGGTCTTGGGGCGACAGATCGCGACATCACTGCACTACTCGAAGCTGCTGGCCACGATCGATCGCCAGCGCGAGGAGTTGGCCGAAGAGCACGCGCATGTCCTCTCCGAGCGGTCGCGCTTGGAAGCCCTGATCGATGCGAGCGACGCCGCGATTCTGATGGTGGCGGATGATCGGGTGGCGTATGCTAACAACGCTATGGCCGATCTTCTTGCTCTGCCGCTCGAGGTCGTCCGTGGCTCGACAATGGACCGAATCGACCACACTCTTTCCCGTTCTTTGACCGATCCCCAAGCGGTGATGATTCAGAGGGAAGCCTTGAAGAGTGGCAAGTCCCTGCACGACCGCCTGGAGCTTCATTTTCCGCGCAAGCTCATCTGCCAGCGAACTGTGGCCCCGGTTCGTAGCGCCGCCGGAGACGTCTTGGGCCACCTCATCCTATATCGCGACGTCACGCGCGAAGCCGAGGCGGAAGCGGCCAAGAGCGAGTTCGTCTCACTGGTCAGTCACGAACTCCGCACTCCGCTGACCTCGGTCAAGACATCGCTCAGTCTTCTGCTGCGCGGCGCGGCAGGGACGTTGTCGGACGCGGGCAGCGATTTGTTGGGTATCGCCTTGCGAAACCTCGACCGATTGATCCGTCTGGTGGATGACTTGCTGGACCTCTCGAGAGTCGAGAGCGGTCGCGTCGAAATCGGCATTTCGGCCATATCGCTGGGAGAGACCGCCAGACGGGCTGTGGGTGCCGTCGAGGGGTTTGCCGCGGAGCGAGAAGTGGAAGTCGTGTGGAATGGATCGGACGAAGAGACTCTCGTGCTAGCGGACTCGGATCGGTTGCAGCAGGTCATCGTCAATCTCGTCTCCAACGCGATCAAGTTCTCGCCCCAAGGCGGCAAAGTCGAACTGGGTTGGTGGCAACAGGGCGATCAAGCCGTGCTCGAGATATCGGACCAGGGGCCGGGGATACCGGCCGATCAGGTCGAGAGTATATTCGACAAATTTCACCAGCTGGACCAGACGTCCACGCGCAAATTCGGTGGCGCCGGACTGGGCCTGTCCATCAGTCGTACGATTGTCGATCAGATGGGAGGCCACATTTGGGCGGAGAGCGTGGAGGGGCGTGGCGCGAGGTTCTTCGTGCGGTTGCGAATCGCGCGTGAGAAGCCCCGCGGCGAAGACGTCGGGACAGGTGAATCGGTCAGACCGCAATCCGTATTGCTCGTTGAGAGGGACGCGGACTTGCAGCGTCTTTTCGAGGCCGGGTTTCGCGATGAGGGTTGGGAAGTCCACGTCGAGTCCGAGGGCGCTGCCGCCCTCGCGAGATTGACCGATTTGACTGTGGGGGTCATCGCCGTCGGCCTGTCGCTTTACGACATGCACGGCTTGGAATTCCTCCAGCGTCTCAGGGCTTCGCCGCACACCGTCGACATCGCGGCTCTGCTGGTCGGGCCGGGCGGCGACACGGGACAGGCGCTGTCTTACGGCGCCGACGGATGGGTGGTCGGCGATGCGGACGGCTTGATCGCCGAGGCGAAGCGGCTCTTGTACGCGCCGGTGCGGCGCGTCGTTCTCCTCATCGAGGACGACCCGGCGGTGAGGGCCGGTCTCGCCCGGGGCCTGAGACGCGCAGGCTACGCTTGCCTCGAGGCCGCGAGCGGTGAAGCCGGGCTGGAAATGGCGCGGGCACGGGCACCGGACCTGGTCTTGACCGATTTGCAGATTCCGGGTAAAGACGGCCTGCAGGTACTCGGGGAGCTACGCGGCGATCCAGACCTCGGCGATGTCCCGGTGATTGTTTTCACCGGGAGATACAGCTCGGAACTTCTTCAGGAAGTCGAATCCCTCCGTGCGCACTTCTTGCGCAAGCCGTTCGGTACCTCAACTGTTCTTCGTGAGGTCGGGCGGCTGATTGGGACGCCGTGAGCGAACGATCGGCCGCCGCCACGACGAGAAACATCTGATCGTAGAACACGACTGGAGATCCGCATGGAGCGAATAGTCGAGTGCGTCCCTAATTTCTCCGAGGGAAGAAACGACGCTGTGATCAAGGAGATCACGGACTCGATCCAGACCGTTGCCGGCGTTCGATTGCTGGACGTCGACCCGGGGCGTAATACGAACCGCACTGTGGTGACCTTTGTGGGTGAGCCGGACGATGTGGTGGAAGCAGCGTT